>JAYRZH010000013.1:0-50169 GCA_041916555.1 Chitinophagaceae bacterium
ATTTCCGGCAAATGTAGCTTTAATAACGAATTTTACAAATCCTTAGTTTCAACATTCCCTGCAAGAGATTCCTAAAATCAGTCCAGCCCTTTTTCCCTATTTTGTGAACGGAACGGACCGCCCATTATTGGATTAACAGAAAGGAAAAGACGCTGCATGTTATCGGCTAAAAATTTACATAAAAGTTATGGCCCTCTCCAGGTTGTTAAAGGGGTGGACCTGGAGGTTAAGAAGGGGGAAATTGTATGTATTGTCGGTTCCTCCGGCGCCGGGAAAAGCACCCTGCTTCATATCCTGGGTTCCCTTGACCGGCCCGATCAGGGTGATACCTGGGTCAACGGCACTTCGCTACAATCCCTTTCCTCCCGCAAACTCGCTGCCTTTCGTAACCGGCACATCGGGTTTATTTTCCAGTTTCACCACCTGTTACCTGAGTTTTCAGCCGTGGAGAATGTTTGCATTCCCGGTTGGCTGGCAGGAGAAAAAAGGCGCGATACCGAGAAAAGGGCCGTGGAATTACTGGCGCTGCTGGGGTTGGGGCAACGACTGGAAAACAAACCCAACCAATTATCCGGTGGAGAACAACAGCGGGTGGCAGTAGCCCGTGCCCTGATTAACCGCCCCGATATTGTTTTTGCGGATGAGCCTACTGGTAACCTTGACAGCGTTAACGCCGAGGAGCTCCATAAGCTTTTTATCCAGTTGCGCGACAAGTTTCAGCAAACCTTCCTCATTGTTACCCACAACGAAGCCCTGGCCGCGCAAAGCGACCGGATCCTGCACATGAAGGATGGCAGGATTATTTCCTGAGGATTAACGGGGTTTCCAGGGAATTTCTTCCGCATGATTCTGATGACCCGTGTACCGGGCCAGCACAAAGAGGTAATCGCTTAGCCGGTTCAGGTAAGGTAAGATCAGCGGGGCCAGTTCCTGTCCTTCTTCCTGCAAGCGCACACAACAGCGTTCAGCCCTGCGGCTTACACAGCGGGCAATATGCAATTGGGATACCATGGGGTGCCCGCCCGGTAAAATGAAATGCTTCATTTCCGGAAGTACCGTTTCCATACGGTCGATTTCCTTTTCCAGGAGTTCCACATCCGAGGCCAGCAGATCGGGTAAATTAAACCGGGTTCCTTTCTCCGGTTCATAGGCCAGGTTGGAGCCAATGGTAAATAAACGATCCTGGATTTCTTTCAACAGGCTGCGGGAGGCATCATCGGTCAACAGGTCGCGGCAAAGCCCCAGGTGTGAATTCAATTCATCCACAGTGCCATAGGCTTCAATGCGCAAATGGCTCTTTGGCACTTTGGCCCCGCCAAGCAACGAGGTAGTGCCCTTATCTCCAACTCGGGTATAAATCTTTATTGACATGTACAGGGAGGATTAATGATGGACATGCAAGCCCACATTTTCATTTTTCTTATCACTTTCTATCAGGCCATCGCGCAGCCGCACGATGCGATGGGCATGGTTGGCAATATCTTCTTCATGGGTGACCAGCACAATGGTATTGCCATCGGCATGGATCTTATCAAAGATCTCCATGATCTCATACGATGTTTTGGTATCCAGGTTACCGGTAGGCTCATCCGCCAGGATCAGCGAAGGGTTATTTACCAGTGCCCGGGCAATAGCCACCCGCTGACACTGACCACCCGACATTTCATTGGGCTTGTGATGATGACGGTCGGTTAGGTTTACCAGGCCTAGTACATGCATGGCTTTTTCATCACGCTGCTTTTTGCTGGTTCCCGAATACACCAGGGGAAGGGCCACATTTTCCAGCGCGGTTAATCGGGGCAGCAAATTGAACTGCTGAAATACAAACCCGATCTCTTTATTTCTTACTTCAGCCAGGTCATTATCCTGCATTTTACTCACATCCTGGCCATTCAGGATATAATTACCACCGGTAGGGGAATCAAGACAGCCAATGATGTTCATTAAGGTACTTTTTCCCGAACCGGAAGGACCCATCAGGGCAACATATTCATTTTTCAGGATGTCGAGGGTAATGCCTTTAAGGACTGGTAATTCCATCCGCCCCATGAAATAGCTCTTCTCAATATTGTTTAAATGAATAATGCTGCTCATGTTATAAGGGGTTATCGTTTGATCACTTTGGGAACCAGGAAAAAAGAATCGGAATGGACCGGGGCATTGGACAAAGCCTCTTCACGCGTCACTGAGCCCTTTACCTCGTCATCTCGAAGTACATTAACCTCCTCAGAGAGGTGAAGAAGGGGCGCCACACCGGAAGTATCAAGTTCGTTCAGTTTTTCAACAAACCCAATCATCCGCTGCAGGTCCTCCTTGATCGCCTCCTTCTCCGTCGGGTCAAATTCCAGACGGGCCAGATGGGCGATTTTGTCAACAAGCTGGGGGGTGACTTCCATAACGACAAAGATAGATAATGAATTTTTAACCGCAGAGACGCAGTGGCAAAGAGTTTCCTGTTTAATTTTTTGAAAAATCAGAAATACAGTCTCCTCATTCAATCTTGAAAAAACCTCTTCATCTCTGCGTCTCTGTGTTTAACTTTGCCGCCTTATGAACACGTCGAAACCTATCGTAATGAGCGGGATACGCCCCACGGGCTTCCTCCACCTGGGGAACTATTTCGGGGCGATGCGGAACTATGTAAAAATGCAGGAGGAATACACCTGTTTTTTCATGGTGGCTGACCTCCATTCCCTGACCACCCACCCCGATACCAAACAACTGAAGAAGAACGTACAACGCGTGCTGGCAGAGAATATCGCCTGCGGCCTGGACCCCGAAAAGGTGGCCCTTTACTGCCAAAGCCACGTGCATGAAACCTCAGAGCTTTACCTCTACTTGAATATGCTCGCCTATGTGGGCGAACTGGAGAAGACAACTACCTTTAAAGACAAGGTCCGTTTGCAACCCGATAACGTAAATGCCGGGTTGTTAACCTATCCGGTGCTTCAGGCCGCTGATATCATCCTCCACCGGGCCACCCTGGTACCGGTAGGAAAAGACCAGGAGCAAAACCTGGAAATGGCCCGAAATTTTGTCAATCGGTTCAACCACCGCTATGGGGAAACCTTTCCTGAACCCAAAGGCTTTAATTATGGCGCCGAGTTGATCAAAGTCCCCAGCCTGGATGGTACCGGTAAAATGAGCAAAAGCGAAAACCAGAACGCTACCCTCTACCTGGCCGACAGTGATGACCTTATCCGGAAAAAAGTGATGAAGGCCCTCACCGATTCCGGCCCCACCGCCCCCAATACCCCCAAGCCCGATTATATCGAAAACCTGTTTCTCCTGATGAAACTGGTTAGCGCGCCCGAAGTGCTGGCCAAATTCAGCCAGGATTATGACCAGGCTACCATTCGCTACGGGGATATGAAGAAACAACTGGCCGAAGATATGGTGGCCTTTATTTCCCCCATCCGCCAAAAGGTTGACCAGATCATCAACGATGAAAAATACCTGGCGGATATCATGGAAAAAGGGGCCGAAAAAGCCCGCGCCAGTGCCCGCGCCACCATGAAAATCGTCAGGGAAGCTATGGGGTTGAATTATTATTAATTCCCCTATCTTTAGCGGCCCATCACCCTTAAACAGGTTACCGGAAATGGCCAAGATCAAGAAACCAAAACACATTGCTGTAGCAGGAAACATCGGTGCCGGAAAAACAACCCTGACCGAAATACTGGCAAAACATTATAAGTGGATTCCTCAGTTTGAAGACGTGGATCATAATCCCTATCTCTATGATTTTTATGAGGATATGCCCCGCTGGAGTTTTAACCTCCAGATCTATTTCCTGAACAGGCGCTTGCAACAGTTGGTGGACATTCACAAGGGAACCGAAACTGTGGTACAAGACCGTACCATTTATGAAGATGCCAACATCTTTGCGCCCAACCTCCATGAAATGGGGTTGATGAGCAAACGGGATTTTGATAACTACTTCGATTTCTTTCAAACCCTGAAGCAGATGGTTCAACCACCCGATCTGCTGATATACCTCAAAGCCTCCGTACCCACCCTCGTGGGACAGATCCAGAAACGCGGACGCGAATACGAGGAAAACATCCGACTCGATTACCTCAAGCGACTCAACGAATACTACAACAAGTGGATCGATAATTACAAGGAAGGTGAATTGCTGGTGATCGACGTTGACAAAAACAAATTCGCAGAAAATGAAGAACACCTCGGGGAAATCATTTCCAAGGTGGACGCCCAGCTTTACGGTTTGTTCTGATCCCGGTATCCCGCAAAAGCGTTGGAGACCGTCAATAAACTATCTACCTTTTTCAGCCAGATGGCCTGTTCATTCTTTAAAATGCTATGCCTGGTTTCCCTGTCATAGGCCTCCTGCATTTTATTTTCCTCGCGCATTGTTTCCTCATAAATGGATTGCAACCGCCGCGAATGGTCCTTTTCCCCGCTTTTCTTATAGATAGTAAGCCGCTCGTTCAACTTACGCGCATGGTATTCGGTGATGTCAAAATGGGCCTGTTCGTGCGAAAGGATATAATCTGTGCGGCTCCTTCCCCAGGATTTTTTCTTATTAAAACGGCAACGGATATTCCATTGCAGGTCATTATTGGCAAACTGGAAATCTACGTGGATCTGGATCGAACTCAGCGCGGCCCTGTCGGTCCCTTGCTCGGGTTTGCCGGTAAAATCATCCCAGGTTAATTTACGGTCTGATTGCCAGTCGATAAAATCCCGGTCAGATACTTCAGGAAAGGCCCCTGGCATAAAATCAAGGAAGAGAACAGGAAAGAGAATCGCCAGTATGGGCATCCACCGGATCTTCATATCCCGAATTTAATCCGAAATATGCTAACCCAACGTTAATCCGCATAATCCGCGAAATCCGTGTAATCCGCGAAATCCTTGTATTATTTAACCTTCGGCCCTGCCTTCCTTACTTCCTCACTCACCCCATCGGCATATTTTGCAAAGTTGTCGATGAAGAGTTTGGCCAGTTTTATGGCCTGGGCATCATAGGCGTCGCGGTCGGCCCAGGTATAGCGGGGATTGAGCAGGTTGATGGGTACACCAGGACAGCGCTTGGGCATCATGACCCCAAAGAGGGGATGTGCTTCAAACTCCTCCTCGTTTAGCTGACCATTGAGGGCGGCGGTGATCATGGCCCGGGTATAAGAAAGCTTCATCCTTTTGCCAATGCCATAGGGCCCACCGGTCCAGCCGGTGTTGATCAGCCAAACGTTCACATTATTCTCCTTCATTTTTTGTCCCAGCATTTCAGCATAACGGCCAGGGTGCAGGGGAATAAAAGGAGCGCCAAAACATGCGCTAAAGGTTGGCTTGGGTTCGGTAATGCCCGCTTCCGTACCGGCAATCTTGGCCGTATAACCACTGATGAACTGGTACATGGCCTGGGCCGGGTTTAACTTGGATACCGGAGGCAATACACCAAAGGCATCACAGGTAAGGAAGAAAATATTGGTAGGCAGATTACCTACCGAAGGTTCCTGCGTGTTATGAATAAACGACAGGGGATAGGACACCCGGGTATTCTCCGTGATGCTGTCATCATCAAAATTGATCCGGTTGGTACCGGGATAAAAAACGGTGTTTTCTACCAGGGCACCGGGTCGTATGGCGTGAAAGATATCAGGTTCTTTTTCTTCCGACAGGTTGATGCACTTTGCATAACATCCCCCTTCAAAATTGAAAATACCGGTATTGCTCCAGCCATGTTCATCATCCCCGATCAGGCGACGCTGGGGATCGGCACTAAGGGTGGTTTTTCCCGTGCCACTAAGCCCAAAGAAAATTGCCGTATCACCCTCTTCTCCCATGTTGGCGCTGCAATGCATGCTCAGCACATTCTTCTGCATGGGGAGGATATAATTCAGAATGGTGAATACTCCTTTTTTTGTTTCCCCGGTATATCCCGAGCCGGCAATGATGATGGTTTTATGCGTGAATGAAACCAACGAAACATTATGTTGTCTGATACCACATTCTTTGGGATCGAGTTTGAGTCCCGGGGCTGAGATCACATGCCACTCCGCCTCAAAATGATCAAGATCTTCTTCCTCCGGACGTAAAAACATGTTGTAGGCAAACAGGTTGGTCCAGGGCTTTTCATTGATCACCCGAATGGATGTGCGATAACGCTCATCTGCACAGGCAAAACAATCCCTTACCCACAATTCCTTTTTGGAATTGAGGTAATCCATTGTTTTTTTATAAATGATGTCATAGTACACCGGATCCAGGGGAATATTAAACTCGTTCCAGTTAACGGTTTTATCTGTAATGTTGTCCCGTACAATAAACTTGTCTTTAGGGGAACGACCGGTGAACTCACCCGTGTTGATCACCAGCGCGCCGGTATCATTCAGGCAGCCTTCACCCAAACGAAGGGTGTCTTCCGTCAATTCTTCGGGGCTATTCTGGTAATGGATCGATTCAGGATGGGTAAGCCCTAAAAGGGCCAGGTCTTCGGTGGGTAGGGCAATGACATGTAGTGACATAGTCGTGGCAAGCTTTAAGGGTACAAAGGTATAATCAAATGCCGCATAAGTACAAACGTGTGTTCGTATAAATGCTTAGAAAAAAAAGTTAAATCCCTGTTTATAAGCCTTTTATCATTAATCAAAAATAAAAGACCTTTGAATAGTTTTTAAGGATCAGGGGAAATCGTTGGATGATTTATATTTTTTTAACTCCCTGAATCTTAATACTTTTCCTCCTTATAACGCTGAATTTCAGCCTTTATTACCACAATTTGCCCCAAAACCGGTAACATGAAATACTTCCCGCTTGACCCCGCCCTTTTTACCAGGAACCGCGAACGTTTTGTGAATGAAATGGAGAAGAATGCCATTGCGATATTTGTCAGCAATGATGAAGTGCCGTCTAATGGCGACGCCCTCTATGGTTTCAAACAAAACAGTGACCTGTTTTGGTTGTCTGGGATTACCCAGGAAGACAGCATGGTCATTCTCTACCCCGATAACCCGGATCCCAAATACCGCGAAGTACTGGTGCTGGTAAGACCCAACGAATTAAAGGAGAAATGGGATGGCAAACGGTTACGTGTAGCCGAAGCACAGGCCATCAGTGGTATGAAGACCATTGTTTGGCTGGATTCGATTGAAGCGCTGTTGCAGGGCTGGATACACCTGGCCGATCATATTTATCTCGATAGCAATGAAAATGACCGCAAGGCATCGCAGTTACGTACACGCGATTACCGGTTTATCGATGAAATGCAAAGCCGCTATCCGCTTCATCACTTCCTGCGGGCAGCCAAGATCATGAAAGAACTAAGGGCCATCAAAACACCCTACGAAGTGGAGGTGCTGCAAAAGGCCATCGATATTACCGATACTACCTTCCGGCGTTTGTTGTCCTTTATAAAACCCGGGGTGATGGAGTACGAAATCGAAGCGGAAATATGGCATTCGTTTTTGTCACAACGCGCCACAGGCCCGGCTTATGGCAGCATCATTGCCAGTGGCGACAGGGCTCGCACTTTACACTATGTATCCAACAATGAAGAATGTAAAGCAGGGGAATTGGTATTGATGGATTTTGGCGCTGAATATGGTGGGTATTGCGCCGATCTTACCCGGACCGTGCCGGTTAGCGGAAAATTCACCGCGCGGCAAAAGAAAGTGTATAATGCCTGTCTCCACCTCCACAATTATGCCAAGAGCATACTTAAACCCGGCATCACCATTGTGGACTATACCGATAAAGTGGGGGAGGAAGCAACCCGTGAATTCCTCAAACTGGGTCTGTTGCGCAAGAGCGATGTAAAGAATGAAGATCCTGAAAACAGGGCCTATCGGAAATACCTGTATCATGGCATCTCCCACCACCTGGGGGTTGATGTGCATGACCTGGGAACCCGCACGGCGCCGGTAAAAGCCGGAATGGTCTTTACCGTAGAACCCGGTATTTACATTGAGGAAGAGAAAATGGGTGTGCGTATAGAAAACAATATCTGGCTGACCCGGAATGGTCATAAGGACCTGATGAAGAATATCCCCATTACTGTAGAAGAGATCGAAGCCCTGATGAAGAAATAACCGTTATTTTGCCCGCATGAAACAGATCCCGAATATTTTCACGCTGCTCAACCTGTTTTTTGGCTGTCTGGCTATTCTCTTTACGCTTCAGACAGGACAGTCCATTGTTTATCTTCAGGAAATGGGCTTTTCCAGTGTGCAATTACCGGAGAAGATCGCCCTGGCTTCCCTTTTTATTTTTGCCGCCGGTCTGGTGGATTTCCTGGATGGTTTCCTGGCCCGGTTGATGAAAGCCAGTTCCGAAATGGGCAAACAACTGGATTCCCTGTCAGATGTGGTGAGTTTTGGAGTGGCCCCGGGAATGATCCTGTTTCAATTGCTTCGCATGAGTTTTGCCCAGGAAACAGAAGGACTGAATGTTTCCATTATCTGGTTATTGCCTGCCTTTCTGATTCCTGTGGCAGCCGCCTGGCGTCTCGCCCGGTTTAACATAGACCCCGCCCAGCAAACAGAGTTCAAAGGGTTGCCTGCCCCTGCGGCTGGCATCACCATCGCCGCATTCCCCCTGGTCATGCACTACCAAACCCTCGGATTGCAGGCTGTGTTTATCAATAAGTACCTGCTCTATGGAACCATACTGGTTCTGGCTTTTCTGATGGTCAGCCGCCTGCCCATGATGGCCCTCAAGTTCTCCGGTTTCTCCCCGGCCGCCAACTGGCCCAAATACCTGCTGGTCCTACTGGGAATTTTATCAGCAGTGTTTCTCCAGTGGCTGGCCATTCCGGTCGTACTGGTACTGTATATCCTCTTATCTTTGTTGCTTAAAAATAAAACAGCATGACATATACGGTTCAGATCAAGGTAATGCCTCTTAAAGATTTGTTGGATCCCCAGGGAAAAGCGGTTATGGGGGGTCTGGAAAACCTTGGCTTGAAAGGCGTGGAAGATGTGCGCGTGGGCAAGAATATCAGTTTGCAGGTAAATGCCGACAGCAAGGAACAAGCCCAGCAAATGGCGGAAGAAGCCAGCCGTAAACTCCTGGCCAACCCGGTCATGGAGTATTTTGAGGTCTCTGTTCAATGATCATTCCGGGAAGAAATGCTCTATCTCATTCCCACCCCCATAGGTAACCTGAAGGATATAACCCTCCGCGCGCTGGAGGTATTGAAAGAGGTGGACCTGGTTCTGGCGGAAGATACCCGCAATACCACCCATCTGCTTCAGCATTATGGCATTCAGAAACCCTTGTCCCCCTATCACCAGCACAATGAACATAAAGTGCTCCAGCACCTGGTCCAGCAATTGCAGGCCGGAAAACGCATGGCACTGGTTACCGATGCCGGAACCCCTGGTATTTCCGACCCGGCTTTCCTGATCGTTCGGGAATGTATTCGCCAGGGTATTGCCGTAGAAACCCTGCCCGGCGCCACGGCCTTTGTACCAGCCCTGGTCAACAGTGGTCTTCCTTCCGACCGTTTTGTCTTCGAAGGATTTCTCCCGCTGAAAAAAGGACGACAAACCCTGCTAAAGAAACTTGCCGTGGAGGAAAGGACCATCATACTTTACGAGTCACCCCTCCGTCTGGTTAAAACCCTTCAGGAACTGGCTGGCTACCTGGGAACCGACCGCCAGGCTTCCGTCAGCCGCGAACTCACCAAAATGTTTGAAGAAACCGCCCGGGGCACCCTGCCCGAACTGGCCAACCACTTTTCAGCCAAACCCGTGAAAGGGGAAATTGTCCTGGTTATTGCCGGACTGGAAAAATGATAAGATTTCTTTATCAATTTTCTGTACCAATTTTGCCTGTTGTTATTTAAATACATTTTATGAAAAAAATCGTCCTGTCCTTACTTGTCCTTTTTAGCGTCTTTAATCTCATGGCCCAGATCAGGGAGATCCCTAAAATCGTGGAGAAAACATTTGCCAACCAGTATCCTGGCGCCGAACAGGTGGAGTTTAAGGATTTTGTGGTTAAGGTGCAGGTGGAATTTGTATGGAAAGGGGAGAACATGATGGCCACCTATACCAATAAGGGCCTTTGGAAAGGGTCTGAAAAAGAATGGAGTTATGATAAATTGTCGGATGATGTTAAGGATGGGTTTAAAAAGAGCAAATTCGGGGATGATTCCTGGGAAGTGGAAGAAACTGCCGTATTGTACTTGCCAGGTGGTTCAGAACAGTTCAGGATACTGGTGCGGAAAAGCGATGTGCAGAAAAAATACCTGTTCTTCAATACAACCGGAAGGCTGCTGCGAACCTCTGTTACATTGTAAAGATCATTCCATATTAAACCAGGAGACCGGAGGTCACTGTTTCTCTCTGTCTCTTTGGTTTTAGCTATCTTAGACCCCAAACTTCAAAATCGTTTTATATGCGGAAATTTCTCATGTCCTTGTTAGCGGCGTTTCTTTTTAGCCAGGGACTGATAGCCCAATCGGGTCGTTGGCAGCAAAAGGTAAAGTACACCATGGGCATTGACATGAACGTGACTACCAACCAATTCACGGGCAAGCAAAAACTCGAATACACCAATAATTCCCCGGACACCCTCACCAGGGTATTTTATCATTTGTATTTTAATGCCTTTCAGCCGGGCAGCATGATGGATGAGCGCAGCCGGCATCTTGGCACTATCAAATTGGGTAACAGGCCCGACTGGGATGGTCGGGTCCGGGATCGTATCTCCAAACTCAAACCGGAGGAGATAGGATACCAGAAAATCATCAGCCTGAAATTGAATGGCAAGCCACAGACCTTTCAAACCAAGGAGACCATCCTCGAAGTGACCCTGGATAAACCCATTTTACCCGGGGCCAAAGTGGTTTTTGATATGGAGTTTGAAGCCCAGGTTCCCTTACAGGTTCGTCGAAGCGGACGTGATAACCCCAGCACCAAAGTGCGTTATTCCATGAGCCAGTGGTATCCGAAAATGTGTGAGTATGATGAAGAAGGCTGGCACCCCACGCCCTATGTTGCCAGGGAATTTTATGGTATTTGGGGTGATTTTGATGTGCGGATCAATATCGACAAGAACTATATTCTTGGAGGGACGGGTTATTTGCAAAACGCCAATGAAATCGGGTATGGATATGAAACCGCCGGTACCAAAGTGCCGGCCCCAAAGGGTGATAAACTCTCCTGGCATTTCCTGGCCCCCAATGTGCATGATTTTGTGTGGGCCGCCGATCCGGAATTCAAACACATTACCAGGCAGGTAAAGAAAGACCTTACCCTGCACCTGTTGTATAAGAAGTCAGCCAGTAATTCCGCTACCTGGGAGAAAATCCTGGATGATGCAGAAAAGGCCTTGCCGTTTATTGAAAAGACCTTTGGGGAATACCCGTATAAACAATATTCCTTTATTCATGGAGGTGATGGCGGCATGGAATATCCCATGGCCACCCTACTGGCCTCACCCGGTGCCTGGCTGCATGAATGGATGCATAGCTGGTACCAGATGATGCTCGCCACCAATGAATCACTGTATGCCTGGATGGATGAAGGCTTTACCAGCTATGCAGATTCAAGGGTAACGGCCTTCCTGCAAGGGAACAACCCACCATTCCCGCAAGAAGATAGTTATGATGGATACTATGCCCTGGCCAAGAGCGGACTTGAAGAACCCCTTTCAACCCACGCCGATCATTTCAACACCAACTATGCCTACAGTCTTGCTTCTTATTCCAAGGGCGCTGTTTTCATGGAACAATTAGGGTATATCGTAGGCGCAGAAGTGCGTGACCGCATCCTGCTCGACTATTACAAACAATGGAGGTTCCATCACCCCAACCTCAATGATTTTATGAAGATCGCGGAGAAAGCCAGCCAGATGAAGCTTGACTGGTACAAGGAATATTGGGTCTATACCACCAAAACCATTGATTACGCCATCGACAGCCTATGGCAGGAAGGTAAATCCACCAGGATCCGGCTCCGTCGAATTGGCGATATGCCCATGCCCATCGACCTGCAGGTCACCAGCCGCGATGGTACCAATGAAATTCATTATATCCCGCTCTATGATATGTTTGGTGAAAAGCCGGCCGAGGCAGGAGCGCCAGCAAACCGGAAAGTCCATCAATCCTGGAAATGGACCCATGAAACCTATGTGCTGGAAGTAGATAAAAAACTCACCGACATCACACAAATACTGATCGACCCCACCCGGAGGATGGCCGATATTGAACCCAAAAACAATAAACTTGACCTGAAATGGCCTGAATAAAACAGATGATTATTTATTTAAATAAAACACAAAACCCTCCGTAAGGAGGGTTTTGGTTTTTGATCAGGACCCCTGGTCTAAGGGCCTGAAGCTTGCCAGAGAATAAGGTTTAAGTGAATAGTTTGAACAAGCTGACAGTTAAAATGCTGGTATAAAGGTATTTGGAGGGTAAATACCGGCAAATACCACGTTAGTGGTATTTTTGTATGATCAGCCTAAGTAATTATACTTATTAATTCGTTTCACGGCCAAAATACCGGTTTACGGCAGCCACCCGATTATTTACATGCAGCTTTTCGTAAATATGATAGACGTGTTTCCTGACGGTTTCCTGGCTGATATATAACTGCGCGGCGATTTCTTTATACATCAGGCCTTTGGAGAGAAGTTCCAGGATTTCTTTTTCCCGGTTGGAGAGGTCATCGATTCCTTCCTGTGATTTTGGGGACTGGATATGCTGAAAGGTAAAGACTACTTTACGGGCAATCTGGCTGCTCATGGGTGCGCCGCCTTCATTCAGGTCTTTGATGGCTTCCAGCATTTTTGCCGGGGCAGTTTTCTTCAAAATATATCCACTGGCTCCGGCGCGGAGGGCCTCGAAAATTTTTTCATCTTCTTCATACACCGTACACATCATGAAATTGGTATCGGGTACCCGGGGCTTAAGCTCGCGTACACAGTCGATGCCGCTTTCGTCACTATTCAGGTTGATATCCATCAGAACCACATCAGGTTTCAACTGAGGGATCTTCTCCAGGGCTTCACGGGGGGTGGACATGGTGCCTATGCATGTATAGCCATCAGACATGCTGATGATCTCTTCCAAGGCGGATCGTAGGTCCCGGTTATCATCCACAATACAAACCGTAATGTCGTTCATGAGACAAAGGTCTTTATTCAGGGGGTTTCCGCCAATACCACTTTCCGGTATTTTTGAGCTGCGGAAAACTGTCAGAGGGGGACATAAACCACATATTTTTCCCTGAAAAATTCCTCCGGGAAAATATCATGGATCTCCATCAACCGGGGCCTGGTGCCACTTTCCTGGATCTCGGTGGCCAGGTCGCCACCTTTCAGACAGATCAGACCGCCGGGGTAGGCGAGCGGAGCTTCTTCCGGGTTCTTTTTTTTCTTTATGAGTGGTTTGCCCCATTTCCAGAGTTCACCCAGGGGTGCCACGGCCCGGGAAACCACATAGTCGAATTTCCTGTTCTTGATCTCCTCCGCCCTTGTGTGCTGGATGGTTACATTGGTCAACCCAATGCCTTCCGCAACGGCTTCCACTACCTTTAATTTTTTCCCAATACTGTCCACGAGGTGAAACTTCACTTCAGGGAAAAAAATGGCCAGCGGAATACCGGGAAATCCTCCCCCTGTCCCAATATCGATGATCTCTGTGCCCGGGTTGAATTCAAATATCGCGGCGATGGCCAGCGAGTGCAGTACATGCTTTTCGTATAAACCGTCGATATCCTTGCGGGAGATAACGTTGATCTTTTCATTCCATTCCCGGTATAAGGCATCGAGTTTGCTCCATTGCGCCATTTGTTCCGGGGTAAAATCGGAGAAATAACGGGTGATCAATTCCAGGTTTGTCGGGGTCTTTTCCATAATGCCGGAGCAAAGATGATATAATAAAAGAACATCCAAAGGTCAAAAAACAGAAAGAGCGGGAACAGATCCTTCTCGTTTAGTTTTTTCATGGAAAAGTAATAGACAAACCCCTGTACCAGGAACCGGGCTCCGAAAACGATCAATGCCCACTGCCAGTTATAAAAAAGTGCAGCGGTGATCAGCAGGGGGTAGAAAAGAAAAGAGGTGAGGGAATATAGTCCCAAAAGAAATTTATGCAATGGTTTGTAATACCGGGAAGTGGAATAATGCCTGGTTTTCTGGTTCATCCAGGCCTTCCAGGTTTGCTTGGGATAGGATAAGGTAAATGCCTCCGGGTCCATCACTACCGCAGTGTTCTTATTGGTAGCGGCCTTGTTGACAAACAGGTCATCATCCCCACCGGGGATATGATTGATGGAAGAAAAACCCTTGTGCCGGAGAAATACATTCTTTTTATAGCTCAGGTTGCGCCCCACGCCCATATACGGAATCCCCGCCAGGGCATACCCCAGGTATTGCAAAGCGGTATGAAATGTTTCAAAGCGGATGATTTTATTAAGTAACCCCGACTTTTTGTGATAAGCGCCATAACTCAAAACGATCTCGGTTTGCTCATCATAGGCATCCTGCATTTTTTGTACCCAGTGTTCACTGGCAGGAACGCAATCGGCATCCGTAAGCAGGAGTATTTCATGCCGGGCCTCTTTAATACCGATCGACAAGGGATATTTTTTGCCACTGATCAACTTAGCTTCCTGGGTTAGTTCCACCACATGCAATCGGTCCTTAAAAGTCTTCTTTAATTCCTGGAGAATGTACTTCGAATCATCCACCGAATTGTCGTTGACCACAATTACCTGATAGGTTGAAGGGTATTGTTGTACCAGTAATCCGGGCAGGTTACGGGCCAGGTGCTCGTCTTCATCACGCGCGCATACCACCACCGAAACAGGATGTTGCTGGTACCGCTCACGCCTCGGGCTTTTGTAAAAAGCCACGCGGGTAAAAAAGAAAAGATAATAGCCTATCTGAATAAAAGCTACTGCCGCCAGCACGACAAACACCCATAAGGGCCAATCTATGATAAGTTCCATTATCTCCATACCTTAAAACAACCGCGAAAATAGGATGGTGGGGCTTGGCCCACCCGGTAAATGATTTCACAAATGTTAATAAATTATGATGCGGAGATTGGATATTTGCATTTATGGCTGCGTTGACATTCCGTTTGGATACCAATTGTTCACAGACAAAAGCCCGTTCAGGCACCCTGGTTACTGACCATGGCACGATTCCCACCCCCATCTTTATGCCGGTGGGTACCGTGGGTAGTGTAAAGGCGGTTTCCCAGCAATTATTGCAGGAGGAAGTTAAGGCCTCGATCATTCTCGGGAATACCTATCATTTGTATCTGCGACCGGGTTTACCCCTTCTCGAGCAGGCCGGCGGTTTACACCGGTTTATTCATTGGAACAGACCCATACTGACCGATAGTGGGGGATACCAGGTCTTTTCCCTTTCGGGTACCCGAAAGATCAAGGAAGAAGGGGTGACCTTTCAAAGTCATATTGACGGGAGCAAACACCTGTTTACCCCCGAAAGGGTCATGGATATTCAACGTTCCATCGGGGCGGATATCATCATGGCTTTCGATGAATGTCCTCCTGGTGGCAGTGATTATGCCTATGCAAGAAAGAGCATGGAACTGACACACCGCTGGCTTGACCGATGTGTAACCCAATTTGAAGCTACGGGTGACAAGTATGGGTACACCCAAAACCTGTTCCCTATTGTTCAGGGTGGCACTTTCAAAGACCTCCGTCGGCAATCCTGCGAACATATCGCTTCCAAAAACGCCAGGGGAAATGCCATTGGCGGACTAAGTGTGGGGGAACCCGAACCGGTGATGTATGAGATCTGCGATTGGTGCTGTGATCATTTGCCTGCCGATAAACCCCGTTACCTGATGGGGGTTGGCACCCCGTGGAATATCCTGGAGTGTATCAGCATGGGGGTGGATATGTTTGATTGTGTGATGCCCACCCGAAATGGCCGAAACGCGATGCTGTTTACCTCCCAGGGTGTCATCAATATTGATAATAAAAAATGGGAGTTTGATCTTTCCCCCATTGATGATGGAATCGGCTGCGAATTCAGCGCTTATTATTCCAAAGCCTATCTGCGGCACCTCATCAAATCAAAGGAAATACTTGGGCTTACCATTGCCAGTGTACACAACCTGGCTTTCTATATCTGGCTGGTGTCTGAAGCAAGAAAACAGATACAGCAGGGGAGTTTTGGTTCGTGGAAAACTGAAATGGTGGAGAGATTAAAGACGCGTTTATGATATAACCACAGAGGCGCAGAGACACAGTTGTAACAGTATGAATCTCTGCGTCTCTGTGGTTAATAAACTTTACTGCCCAATACCACCCGAGCCACCGCTTCCTACACGCTTGCTCTCTTCATCGGCACCGGTATTACGCTGACGGGCAGCTTTTACCTGGTTATTGCCAAATCGGTAGGTAAAATTCAGTTTGAACTGGCGGCTTTCAAATCGTCCGCTGGCCACGGTATATTGTCCGGCAAAATTGCTTGAACCTTTCCAGCGAAGGGTGTTGAAAATATCGCTTACCGAAGCCTTCAGGTTACCCTTGCCTTTAAGGATGTTTTTCTGCATTCCCGCATCAATGGAATAGATCCGGCGGCTTTTAAATGTTCCCTGCCAGATGCTGGGGGCGGCATACCATCCGCTGAGTTCACCGGTCCAGGCTTTCTTTTTACCAAACTTGATGGTGTTTTGCATGTAGAAGGTAAAGGAGAAAACATCCAGGTCAATCTTACGGGAGCCACCACCAAAATCAGCCTGGTACATGGAGTAATAAGTATTCAGATTCATGAAGGCCATGAATGACTTATACATGTAAGGATAACTAATGTTCAGGCTGACGATATCCTGGTTGGCCAGATTCTCCTTGGTGATAAAGGTTTTTGATTTTTCGGTGGTATCAACCAATTGCGTAAACATGTCTGCCACATGGCTGTAATTCAGAGTGGCGGTCAGTTTGTACTTGTACACATGGGTGATGCCAAAACTGTTGGTGTACTGGGGTAATAATTCGGTATTCCCTTTCTGGAAAGTGTATTCATCCAGTTTAAATTCAAAGGGGTTCAGGTCCTGATAGGCAGGCCGGTCGATACGGCGGCTATAAGTAAAGCTCCATTGTTTCTTGGGATTCTTGTTGATCGTCAGGGAAGCGCTGGGGAACAGGTTGGTATAGTTTCTGTCAAGCGGGGTGGTGCCACTGCCTTTGTTTACACTGCCATCGGCATTCAGACCGTATGACTCGCCTTTGTTGTTTGTATTCTCCATACGAAGCCCGGCCTGGAAGGCAAAACCTTTATACGATTTATTGAAATTAAGGTACAGGGCATTGATATTTTCCGAGTAATCAAAATGATTGCTGCGGGACAGGTCAAGGTCTTTGGCATTGCCGATCACATTGTACCGGGCAAAGTTGTTCGATGTATTTACCAGTGAGCTTTTTACCCCGATGCCGAGTTTCCCCCCTTTGTAAGGCTGTTCATAATCCGCCTTAAAGGTATAGAGGTCGATATCGGTGGGGGAAATAAAATTATAGATAGAGCGGCTCAGTTCGGTGGTCATGGAGGGGTTATAGTAGATATTTGGCTGAACCTGATCCGAATTGATACGGAACAGGCCATAGTCGGCATCCAGGTTCAACTCCTTGCCACCAGGTTTTGCATACCGGTAGTTCATATTGAAGTTGACATTGTTCCGTTTATTGTCCGATTCATTATTGGCGGTCAGCAGTCGGTCAACCGTACCCGTAGGGATATAGGAAATCGGGGTCTTGCTGTCTGTTTTCATTTCCGAACTGTTGATGTTCCCATTTACCAGTACGCCAAAAGTGCTGTATTTATCCAGGAAGAAATCGGCTCCGGCTTTGAATCCATGGCTCCGGTTGCGACCGGTCATCTGGTTGGTCTGGTCAAACAGGGTATCCAGTTGTTCACGACGCAGAAAGAACATATTGGTGTTCTTGTTCCAGTTGTAATTGTAACTGCCAAAAATATTGATTCCCTTATCACGGTGGTTAAGGTTGATACCGCCATTGTATTTGGGATAAACACCAATATTGTACCCGGCATTTACCGAGCCATTGGTGCCAAAGGATTTATTCTTTTTTAACCGGATATTGATGATACCGGCATTACCCGCAGCGTCATATTTTGCCGAAGGGTTGGTGATGATCTCAATCGTTTCAATCTGGGAAGATTGGAGGCTCTTCAGATAGGCCGTGAGATCGGATCCGGAAAGAGGGGAGGGTTTCCCATCAATATATACCTGTACGCCATTCTTCCCGCTCAGGCTGATATTGTCATCCTTGTCCAATTGCACACCCGGTGATTTACGGAGTAGTTCCAGGGCGTCATTTCCCACGGCATTGATGGTTCCTTCCACATTTACCACCATTTTATCCGCCTTCACTTCGATCATGGGTTTGCGGGCGGTTACGGTCACATTTTCCAGGTTGGTGCCCTGCTTCTCCATGGTGATTTCAGGTAATTCCACGGTCTTGTTTGAATGCAGGGTAAAGGGGTCGGACTTTGTCGGTTGATGCCCTACGTGAGAGACCTTTACATAATACTCACCGGCATTCAGCGCGTCGAATTCAAAGATCCCTTCGCGGTTGGTGACAGTGAATTTAACCACGGCAGAATCTTTCGACCGGTGGAGGGTAGTATTGGCAGCCGCCAAAGGCTTGCCATTTTCATCTTTTACCAATCCTTTAACGGATTGGGCCTGGCTGCTAAGGGTAAGGATAAGGCCTAATAAGCCAGTTAGTAATCGTTTCATGTGTAGCGTTTTCAAAGTTTGTCGAAAAAGGGGCAAAAATATTTCAGGAACAGGGGCTTTTTATATCAAAATCAGACCAACGGAAAAAAACCTTACACGAATGGTAAAAAAGGGGGGGATTGGTCAATATTCTGTTACTTCGCAGTGGATGAAAAAACTGGATTGGTACATACTCCGGAAATTGCTGGTCACTTTCTTTTTTTGCCTCCTGCTATTCACGGTTATAGCCCTGGCGGTGGACAGCAGCGAGAAAGCCGATGATTTCGTGAAATCGGGCTTTACCACCATGCAACTCATAAAGCAATACCACTCCGGGTTCATCCCCTGGATCTGGGGCCTGCTTTTCCCGCTATTTGTATTCATTGCATCCATCTTTTTTACCAGCCAGATGGCTACGCGGAGTGAGATCATCTCCGTCCTTGCCAGTGGTACCAGCTATAACCGGTTTCTTCGTGCCTATCTGGTGGGTGGCATCATCCTGGGGTTGATGTTATGGTTTGCCAACCGGAACATTATTCCCAGGGGCAATGAGAAAAGAGGCGATTTTCAAACCAAATACGTGGATGATAATAACCCTGCCTCCAGCCGCGACCGGAAATCCATGACCTATCGCCGCGCCGACACCAATACCTATGTGGGGTTCAAGGAATACGATACTACTTCCAAAACAGCCATGGGCTTTTTTATGGACAGGCTGAAAGGGGATAAGATCAGTTATAACCTTCGGGCCGACATGCTGCGATGGGATACGGCCAAGAGAAAATGGCAGGCCCAAAATGCCGTGGAAAGGGTGGTGGACAGCATGGGGGAAAAGGTTCAGTTTTTACCCGAAAAATTTATCGACCTCTCCATAAAACCCAGGGAATTGGAAAAAGACCAGTACCTGAAGGATAAACTCACCACCAGGGACCTGAAGGCCTTTATCCGCAGCCAGGAGCTGCGTGGTTCCGAAGGGTTAAATACCTATAAAGTGGAGCTTTACCGGCGTAGCGCTACCCCGGCCGCGGTTGTTTTGCTCACCCTGATCGGGGCTGTCATTGCCAGCCGGAAGACCAGGGGCGGAAGTGGCCTCCACCTGGCCCTGGGTTTTATCATTGCTTCCCTATTTGTTTTATCAGACCGGTTTTCCACCGTTTTCTCCACCAACGCCGGTCTGCCCCCGCTTCTGGCAGCCTGGTTGCCCAATATCCTGTTTACCGCAGTTGCTTACTGGCTTTACCGAAAGACCCCTAAATGATCTTTCCAGTTCAATTTTCAACTTTCCATGAAATAATTTGTTCTGTGCCATAGGTAACACTATTTTTAAGCGCCTTCATATTATCTTTATTCTTTAAATTCTTAATACATGGGTATCCTTAAGGACAGGTTCAAGGCAAAAGCCGATGCGGCCTCCGCTGAGATCAAGGAAATTTTGAAAGAGCATGGAAATAAAGTGATCGGGGAAGTGCAACTGTCTCAGGTTTACCAGGGTATGCGTGGAATGACCGGTCTGGTTACCGAAACCTCCCTGCTGGATGCCCAGGAAGGCATCCGCTTCCGCGGATACACCATTCCCGAGCTTCGGGAAAAACTCCCAAAGTTCAAAGGCGGTACTGAACCCATGCCCGAAGGCCTGTTTTACCTGATGCTGATCGGGGAGTTGCCATCCGAAGATGATGTGGAGTATATCACCTCCATCTGGCAGCGTCGTTCCCACGTGCCTTCGCATGTGTTTCATACCATCGATGCCTTACCGCTTCACACCCACCCCATGACCATGTTTGTAACGGCTGTGATGGCCTTGCAAACGGAGAGCTTTTTCCAAAAGGCTTATTCCAAAGGGATCAATAAAAAAGATTACTGGGAACCTACATTTGACGATGCCATGGTGCTGATCGCGAGGTTGCCCCGTATTGCCGCCTATATCTATCGCCGCAAATACAAGAACAACGAACATATTGAACCCAACGGGATGCTCGACTGGGCCGGCAACTTTGCCCACATGCTGGGGTATGAGGACCAGTCATTCAAAAAACTGATGCGTCTGTACATGACCATTCACGCCGATCACGAAGGTGGTAACGTATCAGCCCATGCCACACACCTGGTTGGTAGTGCCCTGGCCGATCCTTACCTGGCTTATGCCGCAGGGATGAATGGATTGGCGGGCCCCCTCCACGGACTGGCTAACCAGGAAGTGATCAAGTGGATATTTGAAATGCAGGAAAACCTGGGGACCCAAGAGCCCAGCAAAGAACAGATCGCGGAATATGTAAAGAAAACGCTGAGCGAAGGGAAAGTAGTTCCCGGATACGGGCATGCCGTTTTACGCAAAACAGATCCCCGGTTTACCGCTCAGATGGCCTTTGGTAAAGAACATATGCCCAATGACCCCCTGGTTAATACGGTATGGAATATTTACGAAGTTGTTCCCCCCATTCTCCAATCACTGGGAAAGATCAAAAACCCCTGGCCTAATGTGGATGCCCATAGTGGGGCCTTGCTGGTTCATTTTGGCATGGTGGAATATGAGTTCTATACCGTGTTGTTTGCCGTAAGCCGTTCACTCGGGGTACTCACCAGTCTTATTTGGGACCGCGCCCTTGGCATGCCCATCGAAAGACCGAAGTCCATTACCACCGACCTCGTGAAAAAATGGCTTAAAGGAGAAGATAATATCTGGGGTGAATAAAAAAAGAAGCAGGCCGGCTAGACAACCACCTGCTTGGTCAAAAATTTGACCTACACATGAGAAAACGTTTATAATCGGAATTCCTGTATTTTTTTCTTGTACGGATTAAAAGTACCTTCTTCTTTTGGTTCTATTTTTCGCATATTACCCGTCCATGAATTTTAGTCGCTGAACCATTACATCTACTGATTGAATTTCTTTTACCGTGGCCCGGTATAGGTCCAGGTTTCAGTAATGATGAAACGGTCAAACACTTTGTATTTAATGGTAAACACTTTGTCATCGGGTCCGTTCTCTATAAATTGATTGGGGCCTGATGGGTCGATCACACCTGTTGGCACGCCGCCATCATTGTCAAGAATGGCCACTACTTTATCTGTAACGGGGTCAAATACAAACCGGGGGGAAAACAGCCAGGCAAAATCACCGGTACCGGTATTTTCAATTATGTATGCATTCTCATTAAAGGGAGGCCCTACCGAAAACACGGGATCCAGATAATCCACCGATTCCGCATCAACAGTTCGCAAACCCACATTTGCATTGGGGTAAATACCGCTGTACACTCCTAGTAGGTCTTCACAGGTTCCGGTAACTTCATACAACCCATCATATTTGTTTTTTACTGAAAGGATGATGAATTGCTGGTAAACCCGTTCACTGATCTCCCCTTCACTTACCTCTGTAATCCGCATGCCAAGGGCATAGGAATCGTTGACCAGATCAGATGGTTTAAGTTTGATACGCACCGGCTTTTCCCTGTCTTTTTCCGTTAGCACCAGTTCGGTACTGATAAACTGAAACAGGTTCTGTGGAATGGCCGTATAATTGGTTCCGTTTTCGGTGTTGTAGTCGGCAACGATGGTTGGACTGGCTGTAATTTTCACCGTTACATTTCCCTTGGGTTTCGACCGGATGAATAACCGCAGATCGGCTACGGTCAGTTCCTTTTCTGCATTGGAAAAATCCAGCGCGATGGTCCGTTCCGGGGAAGGATCGCTGAATTCCGCGATCACCCGGTCGGTATTGGGAATAATATCTCCAAATACATCATTCTTTTTACAACCGGCAATGACCAGGGCCATCGCCAGCAGGAGCAAAGGATAGGATAACAAGGTTTTTTTCATATCCACTTTTATTAAATTAATAACCGGGGTTTTGTTCCATATTATCATTCGCGATCATTTCCGTTTGTGGTACCGGCAGGTTCCAGGCCCGGCTTCCCGGTGCCAGGCTGCAGAAACTGCTGCAGTTTTGGGTGCGGCTGACGGATCGGCTGGTTCGTTTCAGGTCAAAAAAGCGATGACCTTCCACCACCAGTTCTTTTCTTCTTTCAATAGCTATGGCCGTTAATAACGCAGCTCCCGATTCTGTTCCGATAGCGGCATTACGGGCAGTGCGCAGGGTATTCAAATCTGTAAGCGCAGCGGCATCAAGTCCCTTGGTGGCCCTGGCTTCTGCACGTATCAGGTACATTTCAGCCGTCCGGAAGATCTTGAAATCCGCCACCCCGTCGGGGTTTGCCCCGGCAGTGGTTTTAGCAAAATACTTGTTCAGTACCATGCGCCCGTTTCGGTTTAACCAGTAAGCGGATGTGCGCACATCGGCCGGATCATAGAGATTTAACAAGGCAGTTACCGGTCTCCACGACAACTGGTCACCTGCCGGTTGATAGATCTCACGCGCCAGGGCTTCATCCCCGGCCTGAAACTTAATCGACCAGACGACTTCACGTGTACTACCATCCTGCCAGATAAGGGGAAATTCAGCGGCATTTGCCAACGGACGTGCCGCGATCACAATATCCGCATACTTGATCGCACTGTCTGCTTCACCGGCATAGAGGTACATCCTGGCCAGCATGGCATTACATACCAATGAATCAATATAGGCCCTGTTGGTTGCGGATGCCGAACTGATGGACTGTATCGGTTCATCCACATCTGATAACATTTCCCTGGCCTGCTTGAGATCGGCTTCCATGGCATCATAAGTTTGCTCAACCGTACCACGGCCTGGCATCAACTCCACATTAAATGTATCCACATAGGGGATACCGGGTTCCTGGGAATGCCGGTCATAATCATTCACCCACCAACGCATCAACTCAAAATGCATATAGGCTCTGATGGCCCGGGCCTGTCCTTCAATCCGGTTGACTGCCTGTGGGTCGGTTGAGCGAAAACGATCAATACCCCGCAAGGTGACATTGGCCTGCTGGATCACATTATAGGCGGCATCCCATCCTCCCTGTACAGAGGCTTCATCAGCCGTGTAGTTCCACCTGAAATATGGGTTCATGGCTCCCAGGTTGGCAGGACCACCATAAAAATTATCACCTGCCACATCCACCGCGCAAAGAAAAATACTCCCGCCATTGACACCGGCATACATACTGTTTTGCTTTAGCCGGTCATAGGCAGCGTTAAGGGCAAACTCATAATCACCAATCGTATTGAAGAATTCCTCTCCGTCAATGGTATGGGTGGGCTTCAGGTCCACCACCTTTTTGCAGGAGGACAATGCTCCCACTGCGAGGATGAATACCAGGAACAAGGATCTGACTTTTCTCATTGATTACATTTTTAAGTTTTACAACTACAATCCAACATTTACACCAACCGTAAAGGCCCGCAGGGCCGGATATACGGCACCTGTTAAAATTCCGGTGAATACTTCGGGGTCATACCCTTTGAAGCTATACCAGGTATGCAGGTTTTGGGCCTGGGCAAATACACGCAGTTGGGTCATGTTCCATTTACCCAGCAGGCTGTTGGGCAAGGAATAACTCAGGGTCAGGTTTCGAAAGCGTAAGAAGTCGCCCTTTTCCAGGAAGCGTGTTGTGGCAGCCTGAAAATCATTAAATGGCGAGGGGATATCGGTTATATCTCCCGGGTTCTGCCATTCCCGCAACAGGTCACGGTTCAGGTTGGAAAACCAGTATTGGGGATTTTCTACATCCACCCTCGCCTGGTTGAATACCTGATAACCGTATTGGTAGGTAAACAGGGCTGATAGTTCTACCCCTTTATATCCAATGGAAGCGCCAAAGCCACCAAAACCTTTGGGATCAAACTGCCCAACAATCACCGCATCCGAAGGATCATATACATTGGTAATGGTTTTTCCATCCGCCTTCATATACAGCGCATCTCCATTATCGGGGTCAACCCCAACATATCTTACGAGATAAATACTGTTGGCGGCAGATCCAATGCGATTGATATTGATACCTGAGATGATCTCATTATTTCCATCCAGGGCCTTGATGATGCTCTGGTTGCCGGTCCAGTTTCCATGCACTGTCAGGTTCCATCCCCCTTGGTTCACCAGGCTGTATTCAAGTGAAAGTTCAACCCCCCGGTTTTGTAATCTTCCCAGGTTAGTCAGGATGCTTCCCACGCCATTCGTAGAGGAGAGCAGCCTGTTCAGGTAAAGACCACGGGTAATGCTGTTAAAGACTTCCACAGAACCTGATAAGCGGTTGTTCAGGGTAGTGAATTCAACACCCAGGTTGGCTGTGCTCCTGGTTTCCCAACTCAGTTGGTCTTTCTTCAGGTTTACCAGCGAAAGTCCCGGGGCCCCATTATACGATACGGGTCCAAATTGCTCCAACGCTTCGTAAGAATTACCGATATCGGCATTACCGGCTGAACCGTAACTGAATTTAAGTTTGAGGTTGTTAAATACCCGTTGTTGCTGCATAAAGGGTTCGGCTGTTACGGCCCAACCCAATCCAATACCACCATAGTTGACAAACTTGTTTCCTTCGGCCAAACGGGAACTGCCATCCCTTCTTCCTGTAAGGTTTACAAAATATTTTCCCTGGTAATCGTAATTCGCGATAAGGAAGTAAGAAAGGAGGGCGTCTTCATTGGCATCTCCAGTTACCACAGGGATATAGTTATTGGTTGCATTACCTGGGGTAATCCCCGCCGCGTTGCGGATAGGGCCTACCAAACCAAATCCGGAGAACCCGTTTGATTCAGTCTTCCGTTTAACGATTTCCTGGTAAAGACCCACTCCCCAATTATGATCACCGGTTTTTGTTTCATATTGAATAGAGGTTGTTCCCGTTGTACGCACCCTTCTCAGGTTGGTCACTTGCAGGGCGCCGCCACCACCGGGGACCACATTATTTTCCTGGGTATTCCGGTCAACATAATTTTCTCCTTGGTTATCGGTAAAATCAATCCCCCATTGGGTCCGGGCGGTCAAACCTTTCAGAAAAGGCGCCCGGTATTCAATACTGGCCACGCCAATTCCCTTGAGTTGTTTGGCTTTATTGGTGTTTAAAAATAATTCAGGTAACGGGTTGGGGTTTCCACCCGGGTCAAGCAGATTAAAACTGCCATCAGGCAGGTAGGGTGTGATATAGGGCAAGGTCCACCGATAGGCATTTAAGGGCGTAGAAATGATATTGTCATTCTCATCGGTATTGGTGGAGGTAGAAACACCCAGGGTGGTTGACAAACTGAATTTTACCGACCCGGCGGTATGATCCAGGTTTACCCGTCCTGTATAACGACGCAGGGAAGTGGCCCTGACCAGTCCTTGCTGGTCAAAAATGGAACCTGAGATAAAGAATCTTGTTTTATCGTTTCCTCCGCTTGCGCTCAACACATGTTGTTGGGTTCTGGCCTTCCGAAATACGGCTTCATCCCAATTGGCCACGATTTTAGAAAGACTGTCCACATCATCGGGTGACCACCCAAATGGATTTAATCCATCGGGACGATCATAATACAATTCATAATCCAGTTTTTCTTTTGCGTTCATCAATTCAAGCTGGCTTTTAGGCAGGGTTTGGGTGCCATATTGAAAATCATAACTCAGTCTTGTTTTGGCATTTCGTCCACGCTTGGTAGTGATCACGATCACCCCATTTGCTCCCCTGGAACCATATTGTGCTGTAGCCACGGCATCTTTCAGTACGTTGTAGGTTTCAATATCTGCCGGGTTTATTCCCTGGAAATCGGCGCCCGTGACCTGTATGCCATCAACAATGTACAGAGGCTGGGTTCCACCAAGCACAGAGCCTTTGCCCCGGATGGTTACCGAGGCCGCTGATCCCGGTTGACCACTCTGGCTTTGGATCAACAGACCTGGGGAACGCCCCTGGAGCATTTGATCAAAGGAGCCTATGGGTTGCAGGTTGACATCCGATCCCGATATTTTAGCAATGGAACCGGTATATTGACGACGGGTTTGTGTGGTATAACCCGTTACTACCACTTCCTGGAGATTGGCAACCACTGGTTCCAGCGTTACATCAATACTACCGGTGTTGGCCCCTACTTCTTTGGGGGTATAGCCAACAATGGTAAAGACGAGTATGGCATTTGACGGGGCATTGATGCGATATCTTCCATCGCTATCAGTAGAGGTGCCGGCATCGGATCCTTTAATGCTGACACTGACCCCGGCTAACGGGATACCGGATGAGGCGGTCACCCTTCCCTGTACCACTTGCTGCGCCATAACGGTGGATACCAGGAACAGACAAGCCAAAAAGGTGAATAGTAAATGTTTGATTCGCATGGGCGGGAATTTGGGGTTTTGAAGAATGGGAGAATTGGAAAATGTGACCAGTTGAAAATTTGGAAGGGGATGGGTTCTCCCGCCAAATTTTCAACTGGTCACATTATTAATTTATCAGGGGTTCTGATCGGCAGCCGGGATATTGATATTCGCATCCAGCTCCGATTGAGGAATCTGGTAGTAATACCGCTTATCACCCACCGGCAGTGTCAGCACGGCATCAGCCCTGTGGTTGCTGCCATTGCGGTCAACGGCGATTTTCCAGCGACGAAAATCATTCAGGTTAAAACCTTCGCCCCATAGTTCAATCCGGCGATGGGTGCGGATTTCATCGATAAGGATATCTCCGCTATTGGTGGAAAGCACATAGGCCGCATCTCTTTTGCTGATCAGGTCAAACAACACCTGTCTGGCCTGTACTTCCTGTCCGGCCATGGCACGGGCTTCGGCCTCAATCAGGTACATTTCGGCCACGCGCATATACACATAATCACCCACCCAGGCGCCCGGGTCGCGGAATTTCAACTGGGCATATCCCGGTAATCCGGGTACACTGGGGGTTACGGGGTTGTTGAAATTGTTTCTCCTAACATCCGTAACCGCGATCTTGTCGTATAGTTTTTTGGAGATCGATTTATAAATACCCAGCGCACCGGCATAACCAGGACTGGTATTGTCCATGTGGGAAAAGAAGGATGCAAAGATGGTGGAGGTATTGCTGTTTAAATCTCCGCCCCACATCCATTCGGGGTTATTGATATCGCTAAACCCGGCGGTGTATTGCGCGGTGCTCATCAGGCTAAGACCCTGACGGGCGGCAGCAGCCTGGGTAGCGGCATCGGCCCATCTTTCCATATTCATATAAGCACGGGCCAGCATTCCCCTGGCCACCGATTGGTTCACTTGTTCCTTGCTGGTTCTCGACCATCCGGCCAGCAGGTCGATGGCCTTGGTCAGGTCGGATTCTATCTGAGTGTAAACATCGGTTAGGGTGCCCCGGCCTTTTGAACTCAGGTCGGATGCAGAGGTATAGATGGGAACACCTTTGGCCGTTTCATTGCCCTTATAAGTTACCTGGAATAACTGGGCGAGGTTGAGATAGCACCAGCCTCTTAAGGCCAGGGCCTGTCCAGCTATCGCCTTAAGGTTTGGATCGGTAGTATTCAAATCTATCGGGGCCAGAATCTGATTGGCGCTATAGATGATCCGGTAATAAAAATTCCAGTTGGTGAACACCCGTGCAAAAGTGGCCTGACGGTCATCCACGAGGTAATCAAAACCAAACCAGTGGTGGGCTACCTGCACCATGTCTTCCGCCGTCAGGTCGGTGCTGAGGTCGATGGATTTTTGTCCAAAGTCATCATGACGACCACTGGCCCGCAAGGCCGTGTTGTAGCTATACATGTAAGTGTAGATACCGGCGATCTGTCCTTTGGAGATCACTGCCCCGATCTCAGGGGCGGTATCAAAGGCTTCACGGAGCTGGTCCTCGAGCACTATGCCATCAGGACGTGTATCAAGAAAACTCTTCTTACATCCGGCAATTACCAGGAGCAGAAGGGTGGGAATGATCAGGATTTTTTTCTTCATGATAATTCGGTTTTAAAATGAGAAGTTGACACCCGCTGATACCGTACGGATAGGGGCATAACCATTAAATGTGTTACCGATAAAGCTCTGACGGGTATCCAGACCCTGGCGCTTGGTGGACAGGAAAACGTTATCTGCCACTACATACACCCGCACCGCGGAGAAACCATACCTGGTCAGGATATTATTCGGGAATGTATATCCCAGGGTGATATTGCGCAGGGCCAGGTAATCAGACCGGATGAGAAAACGGTCGGAGGTCTGGTTGGCATCCTGGTAATTTTCCGAAATCCTGGGAATATTGCTACCGGTATTGGAAGTGGACCAGGCACCCAGGATATCCTTGTGCCAGGTGGTGATATCAGTGGAACCGGATTGCATCAGGTTTTGGTAAGTCGCGTCAAAGGTCCAGCCACCCAAACCATAACTCGCGATGGCGCTCAGGTCAAAATTCATGTAACGCAGGGTGGTGTTGAAACCTCCGGTGATATCTGGTACTGCGGTCTTGCCAGTATAATACCGGGTGGCATTGGAGAATACATTGGTGGTGATCTTCTTGCCGGTAGGCTGGCCGTTGGTACCGATTTCATCACGGTAGTAAAGGGCTTTTCCATCGGCGGCATCCACCCCGGCAAACTGCCAGAGGAAATACTCATAAGGATCTTTGCCTACGGCCAAACGGAAATTAGCAGCGGGTGTACCGATACGACCCGGGGGAAGGGTACCAACTGCTACAAATTCATCGGGCAGTTCTTTCACCACGGTTTTGTAATGAGTACCATTCAAACCAACAGACCATTTGAAGTCTTTTTTATTGATCACTTGTACATTCAGGTCAAATTCGATCCCTTTCAGGTTGATGGTACCAAAGTTTTGGGCACGGGTTTGTACACCGGTAGAAGGCGCAACGGGTACATTGAAAAGCATGTCCTGCACATCCCTGTTAAAATACTCGATGGAACCCTGGAAGCGACGGAACAGGGAGAATTCCATTCCAATGTCCAGGTTGCGGTTCTTTTCCCAGGTAATGTCCTTGTTCCCGATATAATCAGGCTTGATATTGGCTGAACCGGAAGTGACTATTACATATTGTGTGGCATAAGGGTAGTAGTTAAAGGCATTTGGATTCTGGGTACCGGCCGGATAAAGAATGGCATCATTGCCAACCAGGCCATAATCCGCTTTTATTTTCAACTGGTCAATAAAGCGGATGTTCTTCATAAACGGTTCTTCACTCAACACATAACCGGCACCAACCGACCAGAAATTACCCCAGCGGTTATCGGGATGGAAACGCGATGAACCATCACGACGGATACTGGCGCTCAGCAGGTATTTACCATCAAAATCATATTGCGCACGGGCAAACCAGCTTTCAATATTATGGTTTACACGACCCGACTGGGCATCCACCACTTTGGCGGCTGAACTTAGTTCTGTTAACCCGGGGAGCATGAAGATCTCCTTGGTGGAGAAAGAGTTTTCAGAAACCAGTTCGTAGGATTCATGACCCACAAGCAAGTCCAGGTTATGATTGTCCTTAATGGTGGTTTTGTAATTGACCAGTTGGTTGATTAATTGGGTGGTCAGTTTATTCTGGGTCAGGGTACCACGGCCCTGTACGCCAACCTGTCCGGCAATGATCCCGGCATTCCCATACAAGGGGTTTTGATTGCGCACCTGGCGGCTACCCCGGTAGTCGTAACTGTAGTTCAGGGTAATGGTCAGGTCTTTCACCGGGTTGATGGCGATAAAACTCCGGGTATTAATATTATCTGCCTTACGGTAGATATCATCCAGGTCAAGTGTGGCCCGGGGGTTTTCAGTGGCGCTGTAACGACGAACACCCATGGAATGGGGGTTGCCGCCGATATCTCCAAAATCATAGTAAGGATTGCCTTTTGGATCCAGTACATAGGCGCCATTGGCATCGCGGGTATAGATGGGATAAACCGGGGCGATGTTTCGGGTCCAGTAAAACAGGTTCTGGTAAGAAGTATTGTTTAGGGCCGCATCAAGGGTATTATCCTGGTTGGTTTTGGCATAATTCGTATTCAAGCCCAGCTTCAGCCAGTTATTGACTTTTTGTTCCAGGTTGAGGCGGGCGGTGATGCGTTCAAAACCTGTTTTTATCACTATACCCCCATCATCCAGATAGCCCAGTGAAAAGAGGTAAGAGGTTTTGTCGGCGCTTCCGCTCATGGTGGCCACATATTCCTGACGCAGCCGGTTATTGAACAGCGCGTCTTCCCAATTATCCTGATACTTGAGGGTGGCATTGGGGTTGAGCTTCCCGGTAACAGGATCGATCACGGTTTGACCGGTGGGAACGGAATAGGGATTGTAGCGGTCGAGACGGCCATTGCCGGCGCCAAACATGGCGTTGGAAGCAAAGGCGCCTGCGGCGGCTTCGGAAAGCGGGTTGGTAGCCCGGAACATGGCTTCATGTTTAACGTATTGCCAATAAACTTCCAGGAACTGACCAGGATCGCGGATTACGTCATATTCAGGCACTCCCCGGGTGTTTACCCCCCAGCGGGCCTGGATATCAAAACGGGCTTTCCCTTTTCCTTTTTTGGTGGTAACGATGATCACGCCATTGGAGGCGCGGCTACCATAGAGGGCCGTGGCGGAAGAACCTTTTTGAACCGAAACCGATTCCACATCGGCCGGGTTGATGGCATTGATGTCACCATTATATGGTACACCATCTACCACCCAGAGCGGGGTATTATCAAGACTAATTGACCCAAGTCCCCGCAGAATGATGTTTTGACCGGAGCCGGGTTGTCCCGAATTCGCGGAAACACGTACACCCGGTAACATCCCATCAAAGGCGCGGCTCAGGTTGGAGACCTGTTGTTTGTTGATATCGGCCGCTTTAAGTTCTGAGACGGAGCCGGTAAAGGTTTTTTTCGTGGTGGTGCCATAGGCCACCACCACCACTTCTTCCAGCGATTTACCCGCCGGGGAAAGGCGGATGCTGTAGGTGCCGGATTCGGTGAGGGGAACTTCCTGGGTGGCTTTACCCACAAAGGAGATGACAAGTGTTTTGGCCTCATTTTCGAGACGAAGGGTGAATTGACCGGAGGCATCGGTGGTGGCGCCTGCACCGGTTTCCTTAACGGTAACCGTGGCATTGGCAACCGGGATACCATTCTCGTCGGTCACTTTGCCGGTGACAACCCGTTGGGCATACACCTGCATGATAAAAAATAGACATGTGACTAGCAGTGGTAGTTTTTTCATATCCGATTAATTGATTAATAAAAAAAAAGCAAGGCAACAATTATCGTGTTTATGCTCCGTGGAAATTTTTGTTAGTTACTGAAGCGTGAAAAACTGCAACTGAAACCCGTGTATTAATTATGGACTTCTATGGAATTGTCATTTTATATATGTGATGCAGCGTTAATTTAGCCGGGGTGGTCACACTGGTATCCTTCTACTGGTTAACACCACTCTTACCACTCGTAACAGATTTTTTCCGCATCAAATAATTTGGCTATTGATTAACGGGGATAGCCGATAGATTTGATTCGAAGCGCGTAGTTCAAACCATAACCAATTAACCAATTGCGGACATGATAAGGGACGTTCACATGAGGATGGTGTTTATTCCTTTGCTGGGGATACTGATACCATTATTGTCGGGGATCGTCACCTATGAGAGGTATAGTTGGCCGGAGATACTGGCCGCGAATGCTTATTTCATCTTTACCTCGCTTTGTATATGGCGGGGTGCACAGTGGACACATATTAAAACCAGGCACTTGTTCAACAAAGGATGGAATCCCCTTCCCAAGGTTTTATCCCTTTCCGTACTCACCACCTTATGCGGTTCAGCCACGGGTGGCTTCTTTGTCATACTCTGGTTTTATATGGCAAAGGAAGCCTTTGCCTGGCCATTGGTTTATAAATTCCTTTTCATTACTTCCATGGCCGTTATCGTGTTTACCCTGATCTATGAAATCATGTACCTGACCAAGGAACGGGAGGTGGATAACCAGATCGTGGATCAGCTTGACCAGGAAAGAAGCAATGCGGAACTGGAAGCCCTTCGAAATGAACTGGACCCTCATTTTATCTTTAATTCCCTGAATACCCTGAACCACCTGATCCTGCACAATCCCTTACAGGCCCATTCCTTTAATAATAAGCTGGCCCAGGTATATAAATACTTCCTGATCAACCGGAACAAACAATTGGTACCCCTTCCGGATGAACTGGAGTTTATGGAAAACTATTTCTACCTGCTCCAGATCAGGCACGATGATAAACTAAAGATCAACCTCGATATCAAGCCGCTGGATGATAAAGTTTTGATCCCGCCCTGTGCCTTGCAGATTTTACTGGAGAATGCCATTAAGCACAATGCCTTTACAGCGCGTGAACCCCTGACCATCCGGGTTCAGCAGAACGGGCAGTCGCTCAAAGTAAGCAATGATGTCAAACCCAAACCATATCCGGCCCATTCCACCGGCATCGGTTTGAAGAACCTGAGTTCGCGGTATCGGATATTATGTAAGAAAGATATCAAAGTGGAACGCAGCGCCAACCAGTTTAGCGTGCGGCTCCCCTTGATCACCAACCCATAAATTACCTTGCCATGATCAACACCCTTATCATTGAAGACGAATCAGCCGCTTTGGAAAACCTCAAAGGGCTATTGGAAGAATTTGACACCGAAGTGGAAGTCAGGGCTACCCTGACCACGGTGGAAGAGAGCATACGCTATCTCAATGAAGCCCCCCAGGCCGATCTGATTTTTAGCGATGTACAGTTAACCGATGGACTCTCCTTTGAGATCTTTGAAAAAACACGCAGCCGGATCCCGGTCATCTTTGTAACCGGGTACGACCAGTTTGTGATGAATGCCTTTGATTACAATGGCATCGATTACCTGCTGAAACCGGTAAACCGTCAGGAACTGGAGAAAGCCCTGCGCAAGTACCACCAGCTCCAACAACATTTTGGTCATTCCTCCGCCCCCATCGATAACCTGGTGGAGTATATCAATAAAAAAAGAAAGACCCGGTTGGTTGTCAGGAAAGGACTTGAGAATATCACGCTCCGGCTGGATGATATCGTTCTCTTTTTTACAGAAAATAAGATCGTTTATGTGATCGATAACCAGGGGAAAAAATACATAACCGATAAGAACCTGGGCGAACTGGAAAAAGAACTCGATCCTTCCTTATTCTTTCGGGTGAACCGGCAGTACATCATCCATATAAACTACATCAAAGGGTTTAAATCCTACGAGAAGGTCAAACTCAAAGTGGACCTGGCCCTTCCCGATCTGGCCCACCAGATCATCATCAGCCAGGAAACGGCGCCGGAGTTCAGGAAATGGATTTATGAGGCCTGACAGGCCGGAATGCGGAGTTGAACTATCCCTATTAGCGCTAATTGGTAGGTAAAGCTCAGGTTTCAGCAAAAAAAAGACTACCATAAATGGTAGTCTGTTGTGGAGAATACGAGAGTCGAACTCGTGACCTCTTGCATGCCATGCAAGCGCTCTAGCCAACTGAGCTAATTCCCCAGCGGGGTGCAAAAATAAGGGGTTTTTGATTTTTAAAAAAATTATCAGAAAGTATGATACTACCTGGTTTTTTATGCCAAAAAGGCCCCGCCTTGGCGGGGCCTTTTTATTCCATTATCAAATCCTTCGGAACCCCAGCATCGCCAACCCCGCCAGGGCCACCGTGCCAAAGATGATCCCCGGAATGGGCGAGGGGTGGTCTTCCTTTGACTCCTTTTCAATAGAGGCATAGGTTGCCGTGGCATCAAGTCCCTCTTCTTCCTTTAAGGCATTCACCTGGTCCCAATCATTATATCCTTTGCCGGTGAGATAGGTCAGCATTTCCATTTCTTCCTGTCGCCGGTTCTTTAAGGTTCGCAGATATGCTTTCCCTGCCTCACAATCCATTTCCCCGGTGGCCGGATGGGTAATGATATACCTGGCCTGGAAATTTTCGGTATTGGGTGTTGTTTGAAAAACCAGGTCCTGTGGAAAACTGTTTCTGTTATACCGTACATGCAACCGCGTAAAGAAGACTGAAGAAGGGGGCATTACTTCCCGGCGCTCATTGATGGGCCGGCCATCCTGTCCATCCAGCCACCACACACCAGCCTGGCGAAGATCATCCCAATTGGGAGGGTCGCTTACACAAGGGTCGCACTTCATGTAATTGGAGGGACTTACATCCCAGGCGTATTCCAGAAAGAGTGTGGACTTGCCTTCCCTTTTCCACTGATGCTCGAAGAGATTACCATAGAAGTTGCCAAAATTATCTTTCACAAACAAGGGAATATTCTTTCCTGTGGGCAGGGAGATGGTCCGGTAATTGGTACTCTCCACCCGGCCGCGCCGGGTAAAGGCATAAACGATCATGTCCTGATCGCCATCGGCATTCGCCATGCCCAGCCTGATGGGCAACATAAATTTGGGTGATTCAAATTGTATTTGCAAAGGGCGTAATTGTTGTAAACCATATTTGTCTTTCTCCTCCAGGTTTACCTTCACCACAAAAAATTTGAGGTTGCTTTTGATATACGGGTCCAGCACTTCCTCCGCACCCCTGGGAATTTTATAACCATTGTCATCCAGCCAGCGTTTCAGGCCACCACTTTCTTCCGCACTCAGGATCACAATATCATACTCTCCCACGGTATAGCTGGCTTCCACTTTTACTTTGTATTCCTTTTCCTTTGATCGTTTTGGCGCCTCCATCTTGTCCATCACAACCCCTGAAACCTTTCCACTTAATGATTCATACATGATGGGTGGATTACAGGGATTGGCATCATAATACTCCACCAACCTGGGTTTGGAATAATCATTCAACCGCTGAAAAATACCGGCGTCCACCACCCTGATATCAGATTTTTTTAATACCACCGGTACCGGCACCACCATGGCAAAATCCCTGACATTGCCTTTGAAATCGTTACTCATGGTGATCACCATTTTTTCGCCATCCCTGACCAGGATGACCTGGGAGGTTTTATTTTTCAACGTGCCATCGGCTTTTGAAACATAAAACCCGCAAAAGGCCGCTGCTTCCTGGCCAACCATGGCCAACAATAAAAGAAGGGCAGCCGTTTTCTTGGAGAATCGAATCATAACTATACTTTTTAGGTTTGAAATAAGGCGTAAGGAAATGGTGGATGGGCTCCAGCTAAAAGCTCGCGCACGGAATACATGGTCAAGAACAGGGACCAATGGCCCGGCGGCTACCAATACCCATATAGGGGTGTTGTATTTCCATTTGAACGCTGACAGATAAAACGCGACCGCAGCAATCAGGAATGCCCAGATGATCCGGGCCACCGGATGATTGGGGGAGGTACGCGGGTCGCTGATCATGAAAAAAGTAAACAACAAAAGGCTTCCTGTACTCAGGCTGTGCCAGAAGAAATCCATGGGCCAATCGAGATAAACCACTTGGCGGATAAACAGAAATCCCCCAAAGAAAAAGAGAAAGGCCAGACTGATATCCAGTTTTTGTACCCGGGTAACCACAATAAAACCAAAACTGACTACGGCAAACAGCAATACCGTACCTGTTCCCCATTGGGCGGGTGATAACCAGGCCCCGTTGGTTAGAAGCAGGGTGGCCACTATGCCAAAAGCTGAAGGATTGAAAATGTGTTTTCCCTTATATCGAAATGCATATTTTGAGGCAACGGTAAGAAAGGAGGCCAGTAAACTGATCCAGGGACTGGTGGTTTTGAGCAACAGGATCAGGCTCATGGCGCTGATCAATCCGGAAAATCCCCATGATTTAAAATCAGTGAGCTCCACCCATTTGCGGGTACGAATGGATTCCAGCAGGTATTGAAAGAACAATATGCCCCCGATACTGGCCAGGTAATGCCAGGGATCGGGTTCCCAATGCAATAGGAAGAGTCCATACAATAAGAAAGCCAATTGAAATACAACCTGGAAATACCGGGGGTCTAAACGAAAGCTCCATGTTGGCATACAAGGGTTTTTCCCTTGGATGTAGGGGCCTTTGTTTTTACATAAGGCGATTCTCCAAAATTTTCTGAAAATCTCCCTTCGCCGCTGTGTCTCTGTAGTTTAAAGAACCTAACCCTTCTGTTAACTCCCCATCCATTGTTTAAAAGCCGTGGCATTTTCCTGGCTGATGATCACTTCTTCCTGGGCGGAGGGTTCCAGTTCCAATTGTAGTTTGCTTTTACCCACGCCCCTGATTTTTTTGACGGCATTCATGTTTACCAGAAATTTTCGGTTGACACGAAAGAAATGGGCCGGGTCAAGGCTTTTTTCGATCTCTGCGAGGGATTGGTCAAGAATGAATTTTTGTCCTTTATTGTCCACCAGGCAAACCAGTTTTTGCATGGCATAGAAATAGGCAATATCCTCCGAACGGATACTTTGGTAATCGCTCCCTTTTTTCACCAGGTGCCTTTTTTTGTATTCCCCGGCTGCTGGGCTACTTTGTTGAAGCAGGGATTGGAGATTGGCTGAGAAATGATTTTTTATCCGTTCATATTTATCCAGCGCGGCTTCCAGTTTTTCCTGTTTAACCGGCTTGAGCAAGTAATCAATGCTGTTGTGTTCAAAGGCTTCCTGCCAATATTCATCATACGCTGTGGTAAAGATCACCGGGGCATCGAGGGAGACCTGATCAAAAATCCGGAAGGAGGGGCCATCACTTAATTCAATATCCATAAGTACAAGATCGGGTGCCGGGTGTTGTTTTAGCCATTGCACCGATTCTTCCACACTTTTCAGGATGGCAATGATTTCCAGTTCCCGGCCGGTTTTGTCCAGGGCTTTCTGTAATTTCTCCGCGGCGGGTTTTTCGTCTTCTATAATGATGATGCGCATGATGACTTGGTTTATTCGATCAGGGGTAAGACAACAATGAACCGTTCGTTCTCCGTTTTCACTTCAATCTCTTTTTCTGTGATAAGCCGGTAACGCTCTTTCAGGTTTTCCAGTCCGATGCGGCTGGTAGGCCGGCTGGTCATCTTTGGTTTTATCTGGTTAATCACTTCCAGTTTTCCATCACTGGCCAGGATATTGACCACCAGCGGCTCCTGGTCATTAAATTCATTGTGCTTGACCGCGTTTTCCACCAGGGTTTGAAGTGAAATTGGCGGGAGAAGATAACGGCTTGTCCATTCGGCCGGGATATCCACCTTCAACTGTACGGCGTTTTCAAACCGTATCTTTAGCAGGGAAAAATAGTTATTAATAAATTCCAGTTCATCTTTTAAGAAAACCAGGTCACGGGCCTTGTTATGAAGTATGTACCGGTACACATCGGCCAGGTTGGTATTGAATACCTGTGCTTTTTCCGGTTTTTCTTCAATCAGGTGGGAGAGGGTATTGAGTGAATTAAAAATAAAATGAGGATCCACCTGGTTTTTCAGGGCCTCCAGTTCGGCTTCGGCTTTTGCCCTTTCCAATTGTTCTTTCTTAACTTTCTCATTCGCCACATCCCTGACAAGAAATACGGTTTCATAGAGGTTGACCAAAAAAAACACCGCGATCAGGATAATCAGGGTGGTTAGTTTGATGGTTTCCCAATCCATCACCCCATTCATAAAGATCTTGTACCAACCTACAAGCATAAGCACACTGGCTGGTACCACATAAAAGGGGATACTGACCACAATGGCTATAAGTTTCCGGAAGGGTTTGTTGAACCAGTCAAAATAGGTCCGGAGGGTTAGATAGAGAAACCGGGTGCCTTCATAGATCACAAAGGCAATGGCGATAGTATAAAGGTAGCTGAGTTTGACCTGCCAGTTGGTAAAACTGCCATGGGGAACCATACGGGTGATCAGGGGAATTCCTATCCCAAAAAGCGGGACCAACACTGCCCTGATCCCGCCATCGTTGATCTTGTCACGGGGGCCCAGCCCTTTTGTCGTAATAAAGGATTGTTTGGTCGCCAATTTTTTCGGTTTCGTTCGGAATTCCTTGGAAGGGTAAAGTTTGTAAAATAGTTTAGAAGGACAATGAATTTAAACCAAAACCAACTATTATGGACATGAACACGATCAACTGGCTGGCCGTTCTGGTCGCTGGTATTTCCGCATTTGTATTGGGTGGTGTATGGTATTCCCCGGCCCTTTTTGGGAATGCCTGGATGAAGGCCAATAACCTGAGCCTGGAACAGGTCCGACAAGGAAACCAGGTCAAGATATTTGGATGGGCCTTTGTATTTTCTCTCGTCATGGCGGCTAACCTGGCCATGTTCCTGGCTGATTCTCCGGCTTCCTGCCCAGCCGATTGCGCGCAAAAGACCGATCTGGCCTGGGGTGCCACGGCTGGTTTTCTTGCCGGACTCTGGCCTTTTTGTGGTATTGCCATCGTGGCCTTGTTTGAGCAACGCCCGGCAAAGTATATCTTTATTAATGGCGGGTATTTGCTTGTTGCGCTTACTTTGATGGGCGCGATCATTGGTTTATGGAGATGATTTGGATGTAAGTGGTAGGTGCAAACATCCCTGTCCCCACATTCTACAAAAATTAAAACACACGATATGCAACATTTCATCAGCTGGTTTGAGATCCCGTCAACGGATATTGACAGGGCAGCTAAGTTTTATGAAACCATCTTTAAATGCCAACTGTTTCCCATGGACATGGAGAATATCAAAATGCGGATGTTTCCATTGGATGATCCCATGACCGGCGTTGGCGGCGCGGTGGTTGATAGCGGAGGTTTTCACAAACCATCGGGTACTGATGGAGTATTGGTTTATCTGAATGGCAACCCGGATGTACAGGTCATTATCGATCGGGTAGAGGCGGCCGGGGGAAAAGTGGTGATGCCAAAAACCATGATCTCTCCAGAATACGGTGATATGGCGATCTTTATTGATACTGAAGGGAACCGTATCGGGTTGCATAATGTTCCGGCCGGTATGTAGGTTCCCTTTTCTAACTTGAAATCAATGCCGGTTTTTGTTTCTCGCAGCGCCCGCTAAGTTCTTTGTGGGCGCTGCGAGAAACTTGATTTTTAAATGTTGTTTATGCGCCTGTTAATTTTCGCTTTTCTCACCCTGATGCTGTCTTGTAATAATAAGCTCGCTCCTTCCGAATGGAATTGGATGGTGGGGAAATGGGTACAAACGAAATCGGATGGTCAGGTGGTGGAGGAATGGACAAAAACCAACGACAGCACTTATGCCGGTCTGAGTTATTCCCTGAATGCCTCAGGTGAAAAGAAGATGCTTGAATCGGTGGAGTTAATCCGACGCGCCGGTGTGTGGAGTTATATCCCTTCCACGCTGGGTACCGAAACACCCAATCCTGTTTCCTTTCAATTGGTCAGCTTTGGCCCCTATGGGTTTACGGCTACTAATCCCCAGCACGATTTTCCCAAACGCATTGTTTATGAACGCAAAGGGAATGATTCACTGCATGCCTGGATTGATGGCGGCGAATCGGCCCCTGATACCCGGATGGATTTTTTCTATTCACGCTCGGGAAAATAAGGTAAATTCAGTCCTGTATTTTTAATTTAATCAAGACTTATGCAATCCAAAGCGGCCACTGTCGATGATTACATGAAAGAAATTCCGGCCGAGCGCCAGGAAGCCATGACCAAACTCCGGAAGGAGATCAAAAAGAATATTCCCAAAGGATTTCAGGAGTGTATGAATTATGGGATGATCGGGTATGTGGTGCCGCATAGCAAATATCCCTCCGGGTATCATTGCAACCCCAAAGACCCGCTCCCCTTTATGAATATCGCTTCCCAGAAGAACAATATCTCCGTTTACCACATGGGCATATACAGCGATCCTACGCTGCTGAAATGGTTTGAAAGAGAATATGCCAAACTTGAGATTGGCAAACTGGATATGGGTAAGAGTTGTATCCGGTTTAAGAATATGGAAAAGATTCCGTATAAACTGATTGGCGAACTCGCTTCCAAAATGACCGTGGATGATTGGATCGGGAGATATGAGTCGGTTCTCCGGAGGAAGGGGTAATTGGGACTAACAAGGATTTTTTTAACCACAGAGACGCAGAGGCACAGAGACAGGGAGGGTTTTTTAATAAAATGTTCTTTGGTTACAAATAAGAAATTAGATCCCAGGGCTACAATCAGAATAATATTTTAACTCCGGGTCTCTGTGGTTAAAAAGAATACCCTCCGCACTCACCCCCTATTTCATCCTCGTCAGCACAATTTCCATGCTTTTAAATTCTCTTCCTTCCAAGGTAGAGTATTGCACCATTTTCTGGGTGTCCTTGCTTGTTATATAGAGAACCTGCCGTACATCAACCTGTTTCCCACTCATGGGATCGGTCATTTTGCCTTTTAGGGTCATCGACTTAGTGGCGGCATCCCAGGTTCCTTCCATATACACCATACCGGTACTCATATTGTCCATCCAGGTATTGGTGAATATCTTTCTGGCATTATCCCATCCCGTCAGGCTGTATCCTTCAAAGGGCATGCCCATCATATTCCCGCTATGACGCTGTTCCTGGTAGCGGCCACCCATGATCATTTTACATTCCACTGTAGCTTTCATGGTTTGTTCGGGTGTGCCCGGGGCCATCCACATCTTGATATCCTCCTGCCAGATACCATCCCATTCCGCCATCATTTTATGAACTTCGGAAGGGGTCATGTAGTCCATCCATTTTTGCATTTCTTCCGGTGATTGGGCGGATGATTTCATGGGCAGGAGCGTACTGGTGGCAAGGATTGCCAGGACAAAGGTTATTTTTCGCATAGCTGTAATTTTCATATAAGGTACACTATTCGCGGGACAGAAAACCTTTTTTGACAATGAATAATCAAGGTTCGACAGGGCCTTGTTTATTTTTCAGTAATAAATAATTAGTAATCAATAATCAATAATTGCTGAAATTCCAGGCATCTCCTACCTTTATTCCATGGGTGTACTCAAACAGATTGCCGAATATCTCTACCTGCGTAAGCCCGATCCCAACCGGCCAAAAACGCAATGGATCAAGTATATGCATGGAATCAACCGCATCAGCCTGCTGATCTTTCTGCTTTGCCTGATTATTTTGGCCATTAAATTATTACGCTGATATCGGGCGAAGAAATTGGATGATGGAGCGGGCCGCCTGTTGTGAGGCATTTCCTTCCTCCCCAAGAATCTGGTGCAGATCCGAATAATCTTTTTTAATCTGGCTGATCCTGTCCTGGTCATGAAGGATCTTATCTAATTCCTTACGGAGACGAGGGGGATTGAGATCATCCTGTATCAATTCGGTCACCACTTCTTTATCCATGATCAGGTTTACCAGGGAAATGTATTTTACATTCACCAGTCTCTTCCCAATCTGATAGGAAAGAAAGGAACCTTTATAGCAGACCACTTCGGGTACCCCAAAGAGGGCGGTTTCCAGGGTTGCAGTACCGGAGGTGACCAAGGCGGCGGAAGCCTGGTTTAATAATGCATAGGTTTGATTGGTCACCGAAGAAACATTGGGATAGGGCTTTAGCAGGTCTTCATAAAAGGAAGGGTCAAGTCCGGGGGCCTTGGCCACCACAAACCGGTATTGGGGATAGTGGGAAGTTACCTCCAGCATCACCGGTAGTTTTTTAAGTATTTCCTGTTTTCGACTTCCGGGCAGCAGGGCGATCAAGGGCCCGTTACCGGGAAGGGATAAGGAAAGAGGGGTGGGGTTTTGGCGAAACCGGTCGATCACTTCCACCAGCGGATGGCCAACATATTCCACAGGCCAGTTCCATTTTTTTTGGTAGTATTCTTTTTCAAAAGGAAGGATGACCAGCATTTTATCAATACAGGTCTTCATCGATTTTACCCGGTTTTCCTTCCAGGCCCAAACCTGGGGGGAGATATAGTACACTACTTTGATCCCTTGTTCCTTTGCCCATTTAGCCATGCGGAGATTAAAGCCCGGATAATCGATCAATACCAGCAGATCGGGTTTCCATTGAAGAATATCCTCTTTGCAAAACCGGAAATTCCGCATGATGGTAGGGAGGTTCTTTATCACTTCGGCAAATCCCATAAAGGCCAGTTCCCGGTAATGTTTGATGAGATCAGCACCAGCCTCCTGCATCAGGTCGCCCCCCCAGCACCGTACCTGGGCATCCGCATCCTGCCTGACCAGCTCCCGGATCAGGTTGCTGCCATGCAGGTCGCCGGAGGCTTCACCGGCAATGAGGTAATACTTCATTGATCAGTTGTTCAGTAATTTAAGGACCAGGATCGCGATACCGTATATCAGGGTGGTGACAAATATCCCTTTGGCGGTTTTGTCACGCTGGGTATTGATATAAATGGTAAAGAGAACGGCATTGGCCAGGAGGCAGAGCGCGCCAATGGAGGTGATGATCTTGTTGTCGTGCAGAAAGAGGTCGATAAAATCTCCGAAAGACAATCCGCTGAAATCATCCTTGAGCAGGTACACAAAAAATAAGCCCAGCAAGGGGCCTATCAGGCCAAGGACAAGTCCGAGTTTCAGGTTGTCTTTTTTGAGGAAGAATGTTGCCACTGTTTTTCCAGTTTAGACTTAAGAACGTAATTGGTCAGGTCAAATTGTACCGGCACCACACTCACATAATTATTCGCCAGCGCCCATACATCGGTATCCTTTCCTTTGTCAAAGTTGACGAATTCCCCGGTCAGCCAGTAATACCGGCGGCCATGGGGGTCCATTCGTTCGATAAAATCCTCTTCGTATTTCGCATAGGCCTGCCGGCATACGCGGATGCCTTTGATCAGTTCAGGTTGCACAGAAGGGAAGTTTACATTGAGCACGGTGTGCTTATCCAGTTTGGTCACCAGCATTTTCTCCACAATGATACGCGCATATTGCCTGGCCGCGCTGAAATCGGCCTCGATGCTATAGTCAAGCAGCGAAAAACCGATGGAAGGGATGCTTTCGATGGCTGCTTCCACGGCGGCAGACATAGTGCCGGAATAGATCACATTGATGCTATGGTTGGCGCCATGGTTGATACCACTCAGACAGAGATCGGGTTTGCGGTGGAGTACTTTGTCAACTGCCAGTTTTACACAATCCACCGGGGTACCGGTACACTGATAGGCTTCCACCCCTTCAAAAATGGAAACCGGGCTGAGGCGAAGAGGAGAGCCAATGGTAATGGCATGACCCATGCCCGATTGGGGTTTATCAGGAGCCACCACCACGATCTTCCCAAGATCCTTTACCGCTTCCACGAGGTTTCGGATCCCCGGTGCCGTAACCCCATCATCGTTTGTTATGAGAATAACTGGTTTGTCCTTCTTCCGGGTCTTGGCCATGGTAGCTTGATTTCGGTGCAAAATTGTTCCCTTTTTCCCGGCTCTCCAAAATATTCAAAAAGAATAAATTGCTATTTCTAAAAAAATTAGTAATTTGCGCTAACTCAATTAGTTTATTATGGCTATTGCAAACCACAATCTTAAGTATCTCCGTAAACTGCGGGGTTGGACACAGCAGGAATTTGCCGATAAACTGGGGATCAAACGTTCCCTTGTTGGCGCCTATGAAGAAGAAAGGGCAGAGCCCCGTATTGATGTGCTTGAAGTGGTGTGCGATATTTTCAAACTCACCCTGGACGACGTTCTCCGAAAGGATCTGAGTGAATCCAAATCAAATTACCTGGCTCGTCGCCGTGCGTTAAAAATGGCGGAAGGTAGATCGGATATTCCCTTTGTTCCGGTTAAAGCCGCCGCGGGTTACCTGGCCGGATATGCGGATACGGAGTTTATTGATGAACTGAATACCTTCACCCTTCCCATGTTATCAGGTGGTAATTACCGGGCCTTTGAAATTATTGGAGATTCCATGTTGCCTACCCCAAGCGGCTCCATCATTGTAGGGGAAAAAATTGAATCATTGGAAGAGGTTCGTGCCAGCAACACCTATATCGTCGTCTCCCGAAATGAAGGGATTGTCTATAAAAGAGTGGAGAAAAACGGACGCTCTAAGAATAAATTGAATATGATCTCCGACAACCCTGCCTACCCCCCCTATACCCTTAGTTCCGAAGAAGTGCTCGAAATGTGGCAGGCACAGGTAGTTATAAGCAGGGCAGGGCAAACCCAGCGCTGGGATATTAACCAGATCGCCAGCATGGTGACCAATCTGAATCAACAAGTTAACTCCTTGAAAAAGAAGATGAACTAAGACCGTAAATTTTCATGTATTTACGCCCTTTTCTTTCCTCCCCGAAATCCTATATTTACAGGCTTCAAGGGTTATGAGAAAATTCAGTTGGCTGTGGATGCTTGCTTTATTGGTTTACCAACCATTATCCGCACAAACCAAGACATTAAAGGCAGTTAAGACATCCCAGGTCCCAAGGATTGATGGTGACCTCTCCGATGCAGCATGGACCATTGCCCCAATCGCCGATGGATTTATCCAGAACTTTCCTTCATTTGGAACACCCGGTGCCAACAAGACCATCGTTAAACTCCTGTACGATAACTCCGCCATTTATATCGGCGCCTACTTGTATGATGACCCCTCCCTGATCCGTAAGCAATTGACCGTGCGTGATGGGGAACAAAGACAGGACGTGGATTATTTTTCCGTTTTCCTGGATACCTATAACGATGACCAGAATGGTTTTCAATTCCTCGTTACCTCCGCCAACGTACAATCTGATGCCCGGATGGGAAGTAACCTCGATCTTGACTTTGGCGAGTACGGCGATAAAACATGGGAAGCGGTGTGGGAAAGCAAAGTTGCCATGCGCCCGGATGGATGGGTGGTGGAAATGCGGATACCCTATATCTCCCTGCGGTTTTCAAAAAGCGATCAACAAACCTGGGGACTGAATTTTCTCCGTCACACCCGGCGTACCAATGAAACCTCCTTCTGGAACCCTGTCAATCCCTCCGTGAATGGTTTTGTAAACCAGTTTGGAAACCTGGAAGGATTGGAAAACATCGAACCTCCGTTGCGTCTGAGTTTCTCTCCTTACCTCTCCGCCGGTTTTCGATCAAGCCCCCAGGGGGCCACATTCAAGAATGAATTTTTGCGAAGTGGCGGGATGGATGTCAAATACGGTATAAACGAAAGCTTTACCCTGGATGCTACCCTAATCCCTGATTTTGGACAAGTGGTATCCGATAATGTGATCAATAACCTTTCACCCTTTGAAGTAAAGTTTACCGAAAACAGGCCCTTCTTTACCGAAGGCACCGAACTGTTCAATAAAGCCGGGTTGTTTTACTCGCGAAGGGTTGGCGCTACCCCTTCCCGCTATGGTGAAATTAAATATTGGGCAGATACTTCCTCTGTATATGACCTGCTGAAAAACCCTACCCTGACCCAATTGTATAACGCGGTAAAATTTTCCGGTAGAAACCAGAAGAATTTTGGTTTTGGGGTATTTAATGCCGTTACCGCACCAGCGCAAGCCAAGGTCAGGAACAGGATGACAGGTAAGGATTCACTCATCACCACAGAACCCCTGGCGAACTACAATATCATTGTGATCGATAAGGCCTTTAAAGGGCAAAACTTCATCACTTTTACCAATACCAATGTGATCCGAAATGGCAGCCGGGAACGGGATGCCAATGTTTCCGCCTTCAATTATGCCCTTTATTCCAAAAAGAATGTTTTTGGCTCAATAGGATCATTTCAATACAGCAAGATATTTGGCGCAAATCCTTACGATGGTTTCAATGCCTCGCTGCGTGCCGGAAAAGTAAGTGGCAACTGGCAATACCATGTGCTTGGCTCGGTGATCTCGGACAAATTTGATCCCCGCGACCTGGGCTATCTCACCAATAACAATGAAGTGCTGACCAGGGCAGGGTTAAGCTATCAGGTATTTCAGCCAACTAAAAATTTTATCACGTATGTGTATGAACTGATCGCGCAGCGCGTTCAGTTGTACCGTCCCGCAAAATATGCCCGCACCGACCTCGCGTTTAATAACCTGCTGGTGTTTAAGAATTTCTGGGATGTGTCGTTTAACCTGGTGTATAATCCGGGTACCACTTACGATTATTTTGAATTACAGCATACCCCGGCTTACTATCTGGCCTATCCGGCCAATATTTCGCTTTCAACCTCCGGTAGCACAGATAGCCGGAAAAAAGCCTTTGTCAGTTTTGGCGGTTCAGTGGCAAGTATGCCAAAATTAAATACGACTTCCCTGGCCTACCAGTTGGGTTTGCGTTACCGCTTTAGCAACCGGTTTACCTTCAGTGGTTCGGTGGATGCCCTGTATAGCAAGAATAACCGGGGATACGCTTTTCTGGATAAATTGAATGGAGACCCGCTGGCAGCAAGGAGAGAGATCCGGCAATTCAGCACCCTGTTTTCAGGCGTTTATAATTTTACACCAAGGATGAACCTGACCATGCGGATGCGGCATTATTGGAGCCGGGTGAATTTTCAGGAATTATATGCCGTCAATAGCGACGGAACCGTGGTGCCATTTCCCAATACCCCTGACCTGCATCCCTATGTTGCCAACCCCAATTTCTTTAATATCGACGCTTTTCTTACCTGGGACTTCCGCCCCGGCAGCCGGATCATTCTGGCCTGGAAAAACTGGTTGGGCGAGGAGGAATATGTGGATAGTGATAAATACAGGAATTATATCCGTAACGCTACAAGGGTACTCCAACTTCCCCATGGTAATGAGATCACTCTCCGCGTGATCTATTTTCTCGATTACAACCAGTTTCGTCGTAAACGCTGATCATTTTACCCGGATAATCTCTTTTTCTACGATGGCAAATACCTGATGGGTGGGGCCAGGTTTAACAGGCGATAAACCCGTAAACTGGCTAAAGGCGGGCATCACACAAATATCTTCGGTGAAATAGTAACAGGGGAACCGCAACGATTGCTTACCCATGCCCCGGATATGGATGCCCGGGTGAACATGCCCGGTAAAGGCAAACCATACTTCCTCATCGATCACCACCATTTCACTATCGTGTTGAAAGCAAAAATGATCTTCCACCAATCGTTCATGCACGATCTCAATATTGGTATCCTGGTACCAGGAATCGTCGAGGATATCATGGTTCCCTTTTATCAGGACTACATGAAGCAGCGACAGGTCCAACCGCCACCGGCGAAATAATTCAAGCTCACGGTTTGATCGACTATGGGTAAGGTCTCCCAGCACCATAAGTCGCTCCGCTTTAAAGAAAAGCACCTGGCTTACCAGACGGTGAAGGTCTTCGCGGAAAATTTTCTGCGGAACAGGGATACCCGCCTTTCGAAAATGACCGGTCTTCCCGGCATGAAGATCGGCCAGGAACAAAGTCCTCTTTTCCTCCCAGTATATACATCGCTCGGCGCTTAGCCAGAAATGATTATTGTTGAGTTTATAAAGGAGGGGTTTGGTCATGGGGCATTAATTAACCAAAGAGACACGGAAGATTTTTAATAATAGGTTTTTAGGTTTCAAATAGATATTTATTTCGGGAAGCTACTATCAGGAAAAATTAATTACCTCTGCGCCTCTGTGTTTAAGAATTTTCATTTATTAAACTTAACCAGGAACAACGAATCAGATAAATAGTTGGTAAAGGAAAGATACCTGCTACAATCTGTATTCATCAATTGGTGCTGATCAGCAATATAAAAATTCCCGGCTGTTTTGGTGGAATCAAATCTCAGTAATTCGCCTCTTCCTTTTTCTATATGAAAACTCATGCCGTCAAAATTCCCTACCTGGGCCCCTTTCAAAATATATAGCGGGGTTGATTTTGTGGTTTCCACAATGCGTTGGCTGAGCGCTTCCACTTTTGCCCATCTTTCCGCCCTCGGGGCCAGGATAAACCAGTTGAACCCTACCCGAAAGAGAATAATTGCCGCGATCAGGGTATAGACCCGAAGGGGCCTGGAACGCCAGGCAACCAGGGCCAATGCCAAAAACCCTAAGGCCAGGCCCAAACTGCGTAACCAGATATCCGTTTCATCACGGACAACCTGCAACATGGGCAAAGCCAGGAAGCCAACCCCCAGGGCCAGGCAAAGAACTAATGTGACTCCGCCGATAAAACGCCTCGTCCAATGCGAAGGATCCAGTGCAAAGAAAGCATGAAAGAACAAAGAATACAGTAAGGGGATAAACATAAACAGGTAACGGGCATACACTTCAGGGGAAAGCCAGTACACGAAAATATTAACCACCAGCACCAGGGCGCTATAGACCATGAAGTCATTTCCCTTCAGGGCCCGGAGACCATTTTTATTAAATATCGCCAATACAAACAAGGTCCAGGGGGCATAGTGATAGAGCATTTCCAACGGGAAACTGAAAAAATGCAGCATGGTCCTTTTCAAACTGAAATGGGCCGGGGTACGTTTGGTGCTTTCCAGGAAGAGGTTGGAAAAGAGTGTTGCCGGGGCGAGGTCGTTACGGGTAAAATAGGCATAGTAATAGGATCCGGTAATCAACAAAAAAAGTCCCAACCCGACAAAATGCATGGGGTGAAAAAGGAGCCTGAACTTCTTTTTCCAAATAAAATAGGTAAGCAGGGTGAATCCCTGAAACACCAGGGCAGGCATCCCTTTCATGAGGAAACCGATGGCAGCCATCAGGTAGGTGAGTAGGAATAACGAGCCGTATTTTTTTTGTTCCCCATAATAATACACCCACATGAATTGCAAGTAAACCACCAGGGAAAAACTGGTATCGATCAATCCGATAAAAGAATCATAGATCAGGATGCGGCCATTGGTCATAAAGGCAAAGGCCGTGAAAAATGCCACCTGGGGATTGGTGAATTTTCGGGTGAAATGATGGACAATCCCTCCCATTAAAACGGTGGCCACAATAACAGGCAGGCGAAAGGCAAACATGGAAAACTCCCCAAAGAGTTTAACATAGGCAATGATGATCCAGTTGTATAGCGGGGGCTTGTTGAGGTATATTTCCCCGTTGAGGGTAGGGGTGAGGTAATCTCCGGAAAGCATCATTTCCTGTGATACCAGGGCCCTTCGGGCTTCATCGTTTTCAATATTCAGTGGGATGTAGGCCAGGTGGGTAAGGTAGGCGATCAACAATCCCAGCAACAGAATAACTGCAGCATAGAGGTGAAACCGGTCCACCTCCCGGGTTGCGAGCCTATCCCATCTGTCCAGGTATTGTTGCATGAAAAAATTTGGGGTTAAAACTAAAACAATGTAACCATATTACTTCAGGGTATCGATCATGCGTTTGATCCGGTCCTCCATTTTTTCGGAGGAAACATTGTTTCGGTTCAACCCATCGGCGATGATCGGAAAACTGAGCGGGGTTGGCTGGGTGGGAAACCGAAGGATGATCCGGCCTTGCTGAATCCGGATCAGGGCCTGTCTTAGCCTTACTTCTTCCATCTGTTGCTCCATGACCTCCCGTTGTGCCTGTCGCAATAACAAATTATCCGGTTCGTATTCCGAGAATACATTAAATAAAAGGGAGGCGGAGGATTGCAGGTGCCGGGCTTTTTTCTTCTCCCCCGGCATGCCCTGAAAAATCAACCCGCCAATTACTGCGATATCCCTGAATTTCCGGCGGGCCATTTCGGTGCTGTTGACACTTTTCTGTATATCCGTCAGCAGGTTATCCGTGTGAAAGAGTTCATACACATTTGAATCATCCACCGGTATGGGGCGGTCGCTCAATAATTCAAATCCATAATCATTCATGGAAATGGAGAATGTGATGGGC
>JAYRZH010000014.1:0-49469 GCA_041916555.1 Chitinophagaceae bacterium
TTTTAAGATTGAGTCGCTGGAGGATTTATTTGTTGATCGGACCTTTTTTTCCCCGTGTTTGGAAGTTTTGCAGAAATTAGAACCACCGGTTTTGGACTCCCATTTCAACTATATTGGAAAAAATAAAGGAGTCATACCGCTATGGATTAAGGTGCTTAGGCACTTTAAGGGGAAATCATTGATTAAGCCAATAGGTGATAAAGACTTGGTAAGAATACTTAATAAGTACATTCCAGGTCTAAACCTTTCGAAGGATGCAAGTGAGTTTAGAAAGCGATATTCCAGAATATCTAAATCTGATTTAGAACTTGATATGAAAGCCATTCTTTCCCAATTTTCCCAAATGGGAAGATTGGGATAATAAGGTTTAATAGACTGCCTTTTTTTGTACTCAAATTCTAGAGTATGGAAAAGACAGTTTTATTTTCATTGCCAATTGACGAGTTACAGTCGGTTATTATTGACTGTGTTAACTCTTGTTTGAAGAATAGTTGTTTATCTGCACCAACAGCAACCAAAGGAGATTTGGACCTATTAACTGTTGAACAAGCCGCAGAGTTTCTTCATTTATCGGTCCCCACCATTTACGGCCTGATTTCCAAGGGCGAAATACCCGTAATGAAACGTTCTAAGAGGTGCTATTTCACTAAGGCTGATTTATTGGATTATCTAAAGCATGGTCGGAAATCCTCTGTTTTAGAAACTGCTAAGAAGGCTGACGACTATATAACCAGAAAAGGAAAGTGATATGGGAAGTATAGGCGGAGGTAACCCCCTTTGGCGGGGGTCTTTCAATACATTAGCACAAACCGGGACAAAAGGGCAGGGAGTTAAGGCGGTTATAATCCAGGGAAATGGTTCTGATCTGGGGAATAAAAAGGGTGTTCAGGGAAAGGCAAAGCGAAAGCTAATAACAAAAACCCTCATGCTAAATCTGATTGATACAAATCAGAAATACGGGTCCCCTGAAATGAAAAAAGGGTATTGGAACACTTTCCATTGTCAGGAACGGGTGATCTCATCTAAGGGGCGGATTTACACTAAGTATTGCAAAAATCGGCATTGTACTCTTTGTTCGGCCAATCGTAAGGCTGATATCATCAACCGATACTTACCCGTCTTAGAGAAGTGGCCGGAACCCTATTTTGTTACACTTACTGTTAGGGCGGTTCCGTTTTCCCGTCTCAGACCTGTAATGAAGTGTATGTTAGAGGAATTTCAGGCAATAATTGGGACCTGTAAGAAAAGAAGCCAGAGAGGAAAGGGTGCTGCATTAACAGGGATTAAATCGCTGGAAAGTAACTTCAATCCGGGTAAACGGACCTACAACCCCCATTTTCATATTATAGTCGCAAACAGAGAAATGGCTGAGGCCTTGGTAAAGGAATGGACCAAACGAAGTAACCCAGGTTGGACTAACATAAAGGCACAAAAATTTGAGAAGGTGGCTGATAGTCTTTTGGCCTTAATTGAGGTGGTGAAGTATGGAAGCAAGATTTTCACGGAACCGGATGTAAATAACAAGGCAAAGGTTAAAGGGAAGGAAGTGCTATATGCAAAGGCCCTAAACAACATATTCGTAGCTATGAAGGGTCTAAGGATATTTGACCGGTTCGGGTTCAATCTTCCAAAGAATCAAAACAGCAGGCCGGGTGCAAGGGTTATTACCGATTTCCAGGAATGGCGGTATGATATTGAAAAATTTGACTGGTTCAATTCTAAAGGTGAAAAGCTTACAGACTATGCACCTGGAGCCGGGTTATTGTATTTGCTTTCTGATCGGGTGGACTGCAAACTGGAATAGCATAGAGATATATAACTTTGGATATGACTATGGATTGGGCTGATGGTTTATTATTTCAGGGTTTAATATCGGGATGCAAAAATTGTCTAAGTGTTTTTACCTAATAAATTGAAGATTTTGGATTTGGGTCTTACAATTTTTAAATCTATTTTTATTAAAACCATTTGACCATCTTCGTCTACTTCTTATTTATATTAAATTTTGTGTTTCCAAATATTTTTTACATTGTTCATTGACCATATATTACATGATGGTGAGTAAAACTTTAAAATAATGAAAAAATTATCTGTATTAGTAGTTGCTCTTTTTTATGGTATGATTAGTCTTGGCCAAATAGAGAAAGGATATTGGCTAGTAGGAGGATCTGGAAGCCTATCTAATTACAAGCAGGAATATATTAATTCTATGCAAAATGTAACAGGAAAGTATACGGAAGTAAATATATTATCTTCTTTAGGTTACTTTTTAAAAGACAAAATAGCAATTGGGGTTCGACCTGGATTTTATTTATTAAGAAGCAGAGGAGTAAGTTCTAGTGGGAGTCAAACCCAATCCAGCATATTTAGTATCGGCCCTTTTACAAGATACTATTTTTTAGATATTGATAAACAATATAATTTTTTAATAGATGGCTTTTTTCAATTAGGTACATACACACAAGGAATTTCTGATAAGGACAAAGGAATTTTTCAGAATTATGCTATTATGGGTGGTCCCGAATTATTTTTTAACTCTGCTGTTGGTCTCGAATTTCTTATAGGCTACCAATATCAAAAGAGGACAATCAAGGATCAAATGGCTGGATTTACAGAAATAAGAAAAGGTCTAAGTGTTTCAATTGGCATTCAAGTTCATCTAATTAATAAATAATGATTTATGAGAAAACCTATCCTACTATTTTTTATTTTAATAAGCTGCAAATTTTTAATTGCCCAAACAATTTCTTTAGGTACTGATAATGAGTATTGCCCCAATGTTGAGTATGAATTTACAGTAACTCTTCCGCAAGGATTTGTTTCAATTTCAGCAACTCACATATTGATTACTCAGCAACCATATGCATTTAATTCAAATTCAACAAGTTTCAAATTCAAAGGAAAGTTTAAGGATGAAAACATTAAGCAAATTATTGAGGTGCGATATGGTCAAAATTTGATTGTGTTTTGGGAGTATAGAAGAATTAAATCGCTTTTTTATCCAATTCCAAATGCCCAAACCTCATGTGGGTATTTTAACCCCAATATTACATTTATTAATGCGCCTTTATGCCAAATAGCCACAATAAACTTTTCATTTTCAAATATCAAGTGGTTTACAAATTTTGAGAATCCTGATTATTGTTTTGGCTCCATTCTTGATTATGAATATCAACTTCCTTCAGGATGGAAAATTGGCTCCTCAATGTCCACTGGCTCAAATTGGATACCAGGACCAAGTAATGTTACAATTACTTCAGATTTGCAGAACGGGAACGGAGTTCCTATTAGAATACGACCACGAAATATCTGTTCTTCAAATTTGTCAAATAACTCTATACCCTTTCAAATTCCAGTTTCAAGGCCACCGATCAACTTGCCAATGACAGCATCCCCTAATTTAGTTGATTGCGGATCAGTAGCACCAATAACCTTTTCTATAGGTAACATTCAGTCAGTTATTGGACTTAGTGGGTTTGAGTGGAATTTGGGGTCGCCGAATAATTGGCAGTATAATGGATTGCCTGCCCCTTCAATAATTAACACCGTTACAAATTCATTGTCATTGACACCCCTATGTGGAAAGGAAATTGTTTCTCCTACTGCTAATGCAATTGTTTCGATCTCAGGCAATACGTGCAATATTAATGTTCCAAAAGCATCTGTAAACATTGCTAATCCATTGATGGCAATCCAGGGAACTCAATCTTTGTGCTCAGGGAGTGCGAATTATTCCGTTACTGGACTTCCATGCAATTCCAATGTAACTTGGACGTTATCTCCATCCACTGGATTAGCACAACTTAATACTACAGCAGGGGCAGGTGTGACGCTTACCAAGGTGAACGATGGTAATGTTACATTAACTGCATCTGTTTCAGTTTGTAATAATATATATCCTGTCTCTTTGCCAATTCACCTAGGCGCATATGGTAGTTCAGACTATTCATTAAGTATTAATGGTTCAACTACCGGTCAACCACTCTATTGGTGCCCAAATCAAACCTATTCTTTTTCACTTGGGCAATCTCCAGCAACTAATTATAACTGGAGCGTTCCTCCTGGTTGGCAAATTCTTAGTAATAATGGATATAATATTGTTCTAAAATCGCCAAGTACACCAGGAGCATCAAACCAAGTAAGTGTAACTTTTACTGAGCCTTGTGGTACTATATTTACCAAGCAAGTTTCGACAATATATCTGACTAATGGTTGCTCTGGATCATCTGTATATAGTATTTCACCCAATCCTGCTTCAAGTTCCATTACCATTTCTTGTATTTCGCTACAATCCTATTGCAATATTGCTGCTGTCCAAATTACTGATTTATATGGACAAGTTAAAAGTAGTCAGACTTGGCCTTATACAAATCAACAGGTTCAAATGCCTGTTGGTTTCCTGTTACCTGGAACATATATTGCCAAAGTGTATAACGGTACTCAGTGGTATTCAGTTCAATTTATTAAACAATAATCTGACATTAAGTTATTAACCACCTCATTAATTAGTACTGGCTATGGAGTCTTTCCTTAGCCATTTTTGTTTATATCTGTATTGAGAATATTCTTTTCTGTTAATCTAAAGGGTAGTCTAATTGTAATTTTGAAACACTGCATAACGTATTTCAGGCAGAAATTTGTTTGGTTAGATTTATACTGCTCCTCTAAAATATGGAAGTAAAGTGTTTACAGAACCGGACCTAAACAATAAGGCAAGAGGAAAAGGTAAGGAGGTCCTGTATGCAAAGACCCTCAATAATATATTCGCTGCTATGAAGGGCTTACGGATTTTTGACCGGTTTGGGTTTAATATTCCTAAGAACAAAACAGCAGGCCGGGAGCAAGAGGTATTACCGACTTTCAGGAATGACTGTTTGATATCCTGAAGTTTAATTGCTACAATTCCAAAGGGTAGAAGCTTACTGATTATGCACCTGGAGACGGGTTATTGTATTTACTTCTTGATCGGATGGACTGCAAACTGGAATAGCGGGGTATTTTGTAAATTCGGGGATGGCTAAAAAGTCAAAACTCTCTAAAGTAAAAATGGCCCAAAATCCCTTTGAAGGAAAGAACGGCTTACCAAAGCCGGGCAAGGAAAAGGAGTTCTTTGAATGGGCTAGAAAGAAGTATTTGGAATATTACAATACCCTCAGTGAGGAGGAGAAAGTAAAGGCTGATAAGGGCGAGAAAGCCCTTATGGACAGAATGAACAGTTAGTTCTATTTTTTCTACAATTTGTACCTTATTTGTACCTCAATTTCGTAAGATATTCATTATCAATGTTAGTTACTTTCTGTATTGGGAAGTGAAGGGTCTGGTGTCCGAAGTCGGAGGTCCGCTGTGCGGGGCCTCCAAGGCCACGCACTATTTTCCCGTCGCCTCCGGCGACATTTCTTCAATATTTATATGTATTAAATATCTGGTACCGAATGTATCATTCGGTATCTTTTAGAATTCAAAACTGCCCTCATTTCATTTTCAAGTACTTCGAAAATTTATAAATATATAATAATCAATTAGTTGAATATAAAGATTACGCATTTCGCATTTTGCGAAATGCGTAATCTTTGCTATTTTTGTACTATGAGAAATCACAACGGGATGCGCCCGCAGGATATCGTGGTATTGTTGAAACTGATTTCAGCGGAAAAAGAGGCCTTGAATTTAAGTAGGCTCTCCCATGCGCTTTTTCTAAGTCTGTCGGAGGTTTCTGAGTCACTTAACCGCAGCATGATCGCTGGGCTTGTCGACTATGATAAGAAAAAAGTATTCAGGCAGAACCTGATGGAATTTATCGAGCATGGGGCCAAATACGTGTTTCCCCAACAGCCGGGTTCGATGGTGCGAGGGATGCCCACTGCCCACTCGCACCCTTTCATGGAAGAAATGATCAGCAGTGATATACCCTTTGTTTGGCCGGATAACCAGGGAGAGCTTATTGGTCTGGAACTTTTACCCTTTTATAAAAAACAGGTTGAAGCAGCCAAGCAGGATTCAAAACTCTATAAGCTACTGGCTCTTGTAGATGTGCTGCGTGTTGGAAAAGTAAGGGAAATAAAATTGGCTGTACCGGAACTAAAAAAAATGATTTTTAATGAGTCATAGCACCAATATCACCCGGATAAAAGCAGTCAATAATGCGCTGGGTTCATTAAAAGATAAAGTGGTCTTCGTCGGCGGCGCCACCGTGTCGCTGTACCCCGACCGTCGTTTTTTTGAAACGAGGGTGACCGATGATGTGGACGTGATTGTTGAAATCATCAATTACCTGGGAAGGGCTGAACTGGAAGAAAAGCTGCGGTCGTTGGGTTTTGCCCATGATATAGAATCATCAGTTGTCTGCCGCTATAAAATAAAGGGGATCATAGTGGATATCATGCCAACGGATGATCCCACCATTGGTTTCAATACCAAATGGTATCCTGAAGGTTTTCAAAAGGCTATTGACTATTCTATTGATGCAGACAATACAGTTAAGATACTCGCAGCTCCTTATTTTATCGCCACCAAGTTGGAAGCCTTTAACGATCGAGGTAAAGGAGATGGAAGAATGAGTCATGATTTCGAAGATGTTATTTTTGTATTGGAAAACAGGAGCTCCATATGGGAAGAAATGAATAGTCTCGATGGCGCCATAAAGGAATACCTGCTGTCTGAATTTACAAGGTTGATCAGCAACCCTCATATCTTTGAATGGATAGATTCCCATGTAGAGCGAGGATCACCACCAGCTTCTTACTCTATCTTACAAGCGTTGGAAAAATTTACGGAAGTGTAAATAGCCTTAAGTATTAGAGTATTCTACTCTAGTTTTCTTTTGTTCACATTTTCCTGTTCCCCTTTGGTGGCCAATCCTAAAAAAGCACTGACTTTCAATTGTAGTTATGTGCTGTATTGGGAGGTAGGAAAGTGCTTTGCCGCCAGTACGCAAAGACGCTATGATAAAAAAAGCCGCTGTGCGGGGCCTCCAAGGCCCCGCACTTTTTTCCAGTCGCCTCTGGCGACATTTCTTAAAAAATTATATGTATTAAGTATCTGGCACCGAATGTAACATTCAGTATCTTTTAGAATTCAAGAACTCCGCTATACGTAGCCTCCCTGCCTACGCACCAATTTGCCGACATTCCTTAAATTGAAGGATATTTTATTAAGGATAACCCCCTTTTGCACCTTGAAATTATCCCAATACCTGAATACTACAGCTATCACGGCCTCCTCCGCTAAAGAGTGGAGGAAATGGTTGCAAAAAAATCACATGACGGAAAAAGCGGTCTGGCTGATCATTTACAAAATGGATTCCGGAGTTCCTTCGGTCTATTACCCGGAGGCCGTGGATGAGGCGCTTTGTTTTGGCTGGGTTGACAGCAAAGTCAACAAAAGAGATGAGAAAAGTTATTACCAGTATTTTGCCAAGCGAAATCCTAAAAGCAACTGGAGTAAGATCAATAAGGAAAAAGTCAAGCGTCTGATAAAAGAAGACAAGATGGCTCCCGCCGGTCTTGAAATGATCAAACTGGCCAAAACCACCGGAACCTGGACGGCCCTGGATGGCGTGGATAAATTGACCGTTCCGGAGGATATGAAAAACTTGCTCGCCGCTAATCCCGACGCGAAGAAAAATTGGGAGGCCTTTCCAAAATCCACCCAACGAGGAATCCTGGAATGGATACTCAATGCTAAACGCCCGGAAACCCGGGCAGCCAGAATACAGGAAACAGTGGAAAAAGCTATGCAAAACATTCGCGCCAATCAATACCCCCGCAATAAGTAACCTCCATAGCTATGTATAGCGCCTTCAAGAATCTACTATCACTTCTGATGCTTCTGTTTCTCACTCGATAACCTAAGTATATAGTCTAATAGTATACCCGATGGGGTATATATTGTACGTCTGTGTTCATTTTTATACCCGATATGGTATAAAATGACATAGAAAGGGTAATTTTATACCCGAAGAGGTATAATTTAATAAAAAGATAATAACTTTATACCTGATAGGGTATAAAATGGACAAGTCAAATCACATATCGCATTTCGTAAAATTCATCCGCAGCAAATATCGGATGACACAGGAACAGCTCGCAGAAAAGGCGGGCGTGGGGCTTCGTTTTATCCGGGATTTGGAGCAGGGTAAGGAAACGCTCCGTATGGATAAAGTGAACCAGGTACTGGCGCTTTTCGGCTACCGGGTTACACCGGGCACAAGCAAAAGAAAGGATCAGTGGGAGATCATCATGAACCACATGAACCGCAATGTGCATGTCTATCTGAAAGATAAAAACGTATTGGTCGGGTTCCTGCTGGATTATAAAATGGAAGAGCAGGAGGTGAGATCATGGCGGTTTGTATCCAACAACAATGCGTTGCGCTACAGGGATACCAAAGATGAATCGCTCGTTCAAGAAATAAAGGATGAGGATATTTTAAACGTTGAAAACATTTGACATGCGAAGAGAAGGAACTGTATTATTCAGGGGCTTGAAGGCCGGCACAGTTTGGCAGGATGAAGACGGGTACGGTTCGTATATGATCCCGGGTATCTGCAATCGGCAAAAGAGCCGGTCAGTTGCACATTGCCCTTGCGTGAACAGCCCTACGTTTCAAAAACGATGCTCCCGTTCTTTGACGGGCTTATTCCGGAAGGCTGGTTGTTGGATATTACAGTAAAGAACTGGAAACTCGATCCCAAAGACAGGATGCAGCTTTTATTAACAGTATGCCGCGATTGCATTGGAGCAGTAAGTATTGAATCAGGAAACCAAATGCAGGCATGAATAACCACAGGTGTTTATATTGTTATCAACCCTTACCGGATGATGCCGGAGATTTTCATGCCGCGTGCAGTAAAAGATCGGGAAATGTATCTGGTCCTTTGCATCGCGTCCGGGGCTCGCTGCCATTTCATTCTTTGAAATGGTATTGTTCTCTTACCTATCAGGAAATGCAGATATGCATTTAAAGAACTTCTCATTACTCACTCGGCCGGACGGTGAAATTGTAATGGCACCCGCTTACGATCTGGTATGCACGAAGATTGTTATCCCGGATGATAAGGAAGAATCAGCTCTGACGATTAATGGAAGGAAAAGCAAACTGGCAAGACGGGATTTCGATGCACTGGCCCTTCATTTGAAAATACCAGATCGGGCAAAAGAGAATATTTATGCAAGGTTTAGTGAAAGGCTAAAGCAAATCGAGCAATGGATAAATTCTTCATTTCTGCCCAACGAATTAAAGGGTGAGTATCTTTACATAATGAATACGAACAAAGAAAAAAATGATCTGTGAGTTTCCCGCTATACCTAGCCTCTATGGCTACGTATTGCACCTCCAAGGCTACTTATCACATTCCCCAAAACAAACCGAATAAAGCCCTTAACATTTTTTATGCCCCAATACCTCCACCAGATAAGCCTCCTCGTTCGGGATTATGATGAAGCGATTACTTACTATACCCAGGTGCTGAACTTTGAATTGCTGGAGGATACAACCCTCTCTCCTGAAAAAAGATGGGTCGTGATCCGGCCCCAGGGCGATTCGCAGAGTTGTCGCATCCTGCTGGCCCGGGCCGCCAATGACGAACAGTTGGCCCATGTGGGTAACCAGACCGGTGGGCGTGTTTTTCTTTTTCTTTATACCGACAATATTCTGCGGGATGTGGAAGATTATACCGAAAAAGGGGTTCGTTTTGTCAGACCCTTGTCAAATGAGGTCTATGGTACCGTTGCCGTGTTTGAAGATCTGTACGGAAATTTATGGGATTTAATACAACCGGGTATAACTGAGAATGCGTAGCAACGGAGGCTGCGCATTAAATATTAAAATACCTGCGAACTGTTTCCTCCTTATTCTTGCGCAGGTCCTCAAGATAGGCACTGGCCACTGGCGAATGCCGCTTGCCTTTTAACCAGATCAGGCTCCAGGTAGTCTGTATGGGCAGGCCCTTAAAGGGAATGATATGGAGTTTCTTGGTTCGTAGCTCCGTCCGGATCCCGATAAGTGGCATGATCGAAATACCAAGCCCAGCCAGCAATGCCTGCTTGACCGCTTCATTGGAAGTAAGTTCCATCTTCTTCTTGAATAGGATCCCCCGCTTGGTAATAAACTTCTCCATGGTCTGCCTGGTACCGGATCCCGATTCCCGAAAGATCAACGGAATAGTTTCCAGCAGGTCGGTTGGTGAAGGGGTGTTTTTTCCCTTCGGAACCTGTTTGCCAACCAAGTATAATTTGTTGGGCAACAGATCGATCTTTTCTATGTGAAGATGGGCCGGGAGCAGGGATACCAGCGCAAAATCAATTTCATTTTTTTCCAGGTTTTCAATCACCTGCGTTTTATTGGTTACATCCATCTTAAGCGTCACATCCGGGTTTCGTTCCAAAAACCCCGACAGGAAATAGGGCATTACATATTTGCCGGTGGATACGGAAGCAATTTTTAGCTGGCCAAATAAACGCCCCTTATAAGCCTGGGTACGGCTGTCCATCGTTTGCACCTGCTCAAGGATCTTCTCCGCCAATCCAGCTATCTCCCTGCCAAAATCGGTGATGTACAGTTTCCGCCCCACGGTTTCTGTCAGCGGAATATCAAACTGGTCCTGCAGGTTACGCAATTGGATAGAAACAGCCGGCTGGGTCAGGTGCAGCTCGTCCGCCGACTTGGTGATGCTCCCCGTCTGTACAACTTTCAGGAAAATCTGTAGCTGATGAAAGGTATAATTCATAAATAATGTTTATGGACATTATATCAAAGATAAATAATAATTAATAAATATCTCTTTTACTTTTGTTCCATCAAACCAAACTTATATCGTATGAACTCCTGGATAAAAAGTATCGGCTGTCATTTGGTTGGTTTTTCCCTGTTGATCGGCTCCTTTTTTCTCGACAAGGTTCCTGGTAGTGTTGTAGCGGCGGTGGCCCTTGTATTCCTGGCCCTGACATTCAAGTTCATCCCTCCTGCCGGTACAGGGAGGGAAAAGTTTGAGCCACGTTCTGGTCATCCTGTTATAAGGCCCCGGTTTCAAAAGAAACACTATGATCTCTATTGATCCTGTTCTAAACTTAAAACGCAAATACAATGAAAACAAAAATCGCAGTAGCCAAAGGTGACGGCATTGGTCCGGAGATCATGGATGCTGTCCTTTACATTTTTGAGAGTGCGGGTGCCTATCTGGACATCCAGGAGGTGGAAATGGGGTTGGATTATTATAAAAACGGGTTTTCCACAGGTATGACCCCCGAAGCCAGAAAGGTGGTGGAGGAAAACGGCATCCTGTTTAAAGGACCGATGGAAACACCCAAAGGAAAGGGAGTAAAGAGTATTAATGTAACGGCCCGTAAAATGTGGAGCACCTATGCCAACAAACGGGTATTCAAAAGCCTTCCCGGCGTGGATACCGTGTTTTCAAAAGCTGGCATACCCATTGACATCACGCTAGTAAGGGAGAATATTGAGGATACGTATGGGGGTATTGAACACATGCTCACCCATGATGTGGCGCTGTGCCGCCGCTTCATCACCCGTCCGGGTTCACTACAGGTTCACCGCTATACCTTTGAAATGGCCAAAAGGAAAGGGGCCAGACTGGTGACCTGCGGGCATAAGGCCAACATTATGAAAATCACGGATGGCCTTTTCCTGGAAACCTTTTACGAAGTGGCCAGGGAATATCCTGAAATAAAAGCCAATGATGTCATTGTGGATGATCTGGCTATGAAACTCGTGGTTCGCCCTCAGGATTTTGATGTGATCGTATTACCCAACCTACAGGGGGATATTATATCTGATCTCTGTGCCGGATTGGTGGGTGGACTTGGCTTTGCCCCCTCTGCGAATATCGGGGACAATATTTCCATCTTCGAAGCCGTGCATGGTACCGCGCCGGATATAGTTGGTCAAAACAAAGCCAACCCCACTGCCCTGTTGATGAGTGGCATCATGATGCTTCGGCACGTGGGCCAGGTGGATGTTGCCCATATTATTGAAAATGCCCTTCTCTATACCCTGGAACAGGGTTACCACACCTCAGATGTTAAAACCCCCGGTGGAAAGGAATTGGGTACAAAAGAGTTTGCCCGGAAAATTGTGGAGAATATCGGACGGATCCCGGCCAATCCGGTTAAATATCATAAAGTAGGCAAGAAACTTCAATCCCTGAATGGAATCCCGAGGCCAACAGAAAACAAGATGTTGCTCACCCCTTTTAAAGGCCAGGCGGAAGTTGGCGGGGCCGACTTCTTTATCGAAAGCATCGAGCAACCCGATCAGGTAGCCAAAATTTTTGAATCTGTGATAGGGGACAAACTTGAAATTTCGACCATCAGCAACAGAGGCACCCAGGTATTTCCCACTAAATCGGTTTATACCGAGTGCATCAACCAGTACCGTGTGCGGTTGGAAAGAAAGCCAGGTATCAAACGGATCAGCTCAATGGAGATATTCACGCTCTCTGTACTATTATCTCAATTGATCAAGATCTGTTCCATCGAACTCCTGATGGAGTATGATGGAAAGAAATCTTATTCCCTGGCACAAGGACAATAATGGACGGGGAATTGGAGCCTCAATTTTTGAAAAGCGGAGCCATTTTCATGGCTCCTTTTTTTGTTTGATTACATCTTAATACACCACAATCCTCTCCCCCAAACCCTCTCCATCCACCACCACATATACCCCGGCCTTTACCCCATTCAACGCTATCCTGTTTAATCCATCGGCCACCTGTTTTTTCCAAATCATTTTCCCGTTCATATCAAAGAGGGAAATCGTTTGGTTGCAGGGGGAAAGGACTTTGATTTCAGTATTTGCCTGGACGGGATTGGTTTGTATCACCAAACTGGTTTTATTACCCATGAACCTGATTTGCCTTATACCTGAATATTCGGTACGGCCATCCAGGTCCACCTGTTTGATACGGTAATAATTCATGCCGTTTACAGGGGCCGCATGGAGATAGGAGTACTCATTTCTACCACTGCTGTTTCCAGTGGCCCTTACGGTTCCGATCTCCTGCCATTGGTGAAGGTCCTGGCTAAATTCTATGGTAAAATGGCTTGTATTGGTCTCCATTTCTGTCAACCAGTTTAATTGCACCCGGTCGCCCATTTTTTTAGCCTCAAAGTAGCCCCATTGAACCGGTAACAAAAAGAAACCGGAATTTTGGGCTACAAAATTGGAGGAGGAGCCGCTCAGACTGAAATTATTCATGGTTCCGTTATTCGTTGCCGTCATATCCAGCAGGTCGATGATGCCCGTATTCGTTCCGGCAGTCAAACCCTGGTTGAACATATAGTATGCCACGAGGTTGGAACTGGTTGGGTTTATTTCGCTGTTTTTACTGGCCTGTATCTGGGCCTGGCTTCTGACAGTATTCCATATCCGCAATTCATCGATGGCGCCGTTGAAGTATTGAATATTGGTTTGTAATTGTCCAAGGGTGATCCTTGATGGTGCGGAGCGCAGGGCTGTACCCCCGGTCCCCGAGGCTTCCAGCACACCATTGATGTACAATCGCATGGCACCACTGCTTTGTTGCCAGGTAACTGCCACATGAAACCAGGCGCCGGTATTGATATCTGTGACTGAATGGATGGTGACATCCGGGTTGCCTATGCCAAACGCCAGTTTGGATCCGGTAAGGGCGGTGCCAAAATCATTGGTTCCGCCTGGCACTTCCGCATCCACGATCCCATTGCCCCCATACCACTGGGTGCCACTCGCACCCGGGCCAGTAGAGGTTGTACTTACCCAATATTCAATTGTGAAATCGCTGGTCACCGATTTCGGGATGACCACATTGTCATTGGACCCGTCAAATTGTAAGGCATTGGCGGAAAAAGATACCGGAGAAGACAACCAGGTAGGTCCATTGGTCAGCGTGCCATTTAATCCGGAGAAATTGGTGCTGAAATTGGCTGCTGTTGTACCGCTTCCTTCATTGAGTTTATAATAGGCCACCAAATTGGAACTGGTAGCTGTAAGGTTTTTATCATACATATTCTCCTTGATCTGTGCCAGGCTGCGCGCCACATTCCATATCCGAACATTGTCGATATACCCGGCAAAGTACTGACTGCTCCCGGTCCGCCCACCGATAATCAAGGGTTGAGTATTGGCCGTGAGGGTGGCAGGTTGCGATCCGGCAGTATAGCTGCCAGACGCGTTTAGGTAAATGGTGGTGTTTGTCCCATTTTTTATCAGGGTGACATGGGACCAACGGTTAAGGGGAGCCGTTAACCCGGAATTCGTCCAGGTCCAATCTGTTCCGGCCCCATTTGCGCTTAGCGCGAAACGGATCGTACCATCGGGAAACCGGGCTATCTCATAACTACTCTCTTTGTTAAAAATTATACCCCCTTCTGTACCCGAAGAACCGGTGCCGGTTGGGTATATCCAGGCTTCAAGGGTAAAATCGGCACTCAGGTCAATGGCATTGTTGTCGGAAATGGCAATATGGTCATTGGCGCCATCAAAACTGACCGCATTATTGGTTTGGGAAAAAGTGGAAATAGTAAGAAAACAAAGAATGGTTAGTAGCGCTGGTTTCATTTTGCGTTTTGGATTTTGTATTGCCAAAACGAGGCGATGGCCTTTATATTTTTTAAGTGTTATGGATTATTTTAAAATAGTAAAACTGTTAAGTGTTTTCCATTACATATTATTATCTATTTAATGGATGGGTCTGATCTGAATGTCTTTTACCTCATTATATTCCAGTGCTGCCTCTGCCGATTCATTAAAGGGGTTATTGATCAACACGTCGTGTTCATATACCTTTTCATCAAATTGAACTTTTGTTTTTTTGGTGATTTCGCTGATACGTATCTGTTGTTTTTTGAATTTTTTAAAATCCAGTGCTTCCACGCCTGGTCCAAACTGGTCCCACACATCCTTCTGATCGAGCCAGAACCCAAAACAGGCCAATTCTCCCTCCCCGCTGCGTACGCAAACCACCTTCCAGAATTTCATCGGTGTTTTAACCTTTCCATTTCCTACATAGGATATTTGTGGGTCTTGTTGGGAAAGATAGGGACCGGCAAAGATCACGGCTTTGTTATCGGCATTGTTGAGTTCTTTTTTTATGTGTTCTTCCAGAGCGCCCCATATTCCGTGAATGCCTTCATAACCCTCACTGGCGCGGGGATTGGCCCGGTTAAAAGGTTCCAGTTGCGGCGTACAATTGGTATAATGAAAGGTATCCGAATTGGCATATTCAATAAATTGTTCATCGGCGCCTTCTCCCCAACAGGCGTCTTCGCGTCTTACGATATGGCCCTGTTCCACCCGCTTGGCCGGAGCATATAGTTCCGTACCAATGACCTGAAGTTGATCCGGTACCCGGGGATCCCGGCGCCAGGTGTCGCGACCAAAGGCTGAACGTGATTTGTTGCTCCTGACAAAGGGGTCATAATTGACATTCACGGCAGTCCAGTGACAGAACCGCCGTTTTTTGTTCATCACCAGGGAGTAATTGTAATACTTTAGCAGCTTGGGTTCATTATCCTCCCGGTAAAGGTCCTTGAGGGTATTCTTATCTTTTACAAAAGGCGTGAGTAATGAATAGCCTTCAAGAAAATCTTCCTGATAGCCCAGGGCTTCCCGGCTATCATAATCTTCATCAAATACAATGGCACCGGCTTCCTGACCGGTGGTGACGGGCGGAGGGGCTATAATTGTTTCCGGAGTCGGAGCAGTCGCGCCCTGGTTATAGAAGTTGAGGGTGACAGGCCCCTGAAAATGGAAGGAATAGGTTGACATGGTTTGATCATTTGGCGTTTGTGAATTGGTGGAAAGCGTGATTGTTTCCCGGGGAGCGTTTTCATTCACTGTTAACAATGGGTCAGCCACCGTTCCTAATAGTTGTGACAGAAGCTGTGGGTTCTTAGTCTGGAAGGAGGATTGATTGGCCTTAAGGAATGAAACGATCTTGCTGATGCTGATCCCTTCATTGGACACCCAATGGATGGTATCTTCATCTACCCCGTTCCAGGGTTGGCCATTGACATCAATGATCTTTCCGTTGATCATTTCAGGTATGGCGCAATGATGCAAAGCGGCCAGCTCCCAGAATTTATTAAAACAGGGTGAACCCGAAGAAGCTTTGGCGGTGTCTGTGATGTACTGAATAAACCCCCGGTCGTCAAAGATCTGAGTCACCTGGTTTTGACGGCAGGCATATTGTTTATGGTTGCCCAAGGGGTATTGGATGATATTGATATCATCGCCTTTGATGACCTTTCCCACCGATTCGATCATTTGGATAAAACCCAGTTCACCCAGGTTATTGCCCCCGGTTACAGATTTTGTATCCACCGCAACAATGGCAAAATCAAGGTCACGGTTATTGATAAAGAAGGCGGATGGGTCGAGGTTAAAATGAATACCGGGTTGCAGGGTATTATTTACATACTCATGCTTGAAATTGGCAATGCACTCCTGGGCATAATCAATATCCGGGAACACATGATAGTTGGTGAGGAATAACCGGTCGCTCACCATGAACCCGGTTCCAAACCCCCGGTCGGATGCATCGGATCCCCCATCCAGGATACGGGCGACTGGTCGCCCAGCAAGGTCGGCTTTGGAATGGGGTGGCCGGTTTTCCGCATCCCAGGTACCGATCTGGGCTTCTTCAATACGGATAAGTTCATCAAAGGGTTTGGTCAGCCCTTTGATGGAGCGTATTTCTTCGCGACGAGAATGTTGTTGGATCCGGGGTAATTGTTTTTCGGTGATTGTTTTGAACCCGGTTTTTACACTTTGGTCCCAGCGTGCTGCAGCCTGGCGCATTAGCTCCAACTTTAGCTGCTGCCGGTCGGCAACTTTTTTACTTTTGTCCATGGCATAGGTAGGTTTAAGGAATGGTAAGGTGTTCGGTGTAAAGGGTAGTGTTTTGAAGTTAACGGATTTGCCGGAATTCGCAAGGTTAATCTTTTGTCACCTCGTTAAAGTCTGTGAATCATAGTTATTTTCGCAGAAATTCATTCTTATTTCAGGTTCAACCGACATACTCTTCAATCCCATTGAATTCCTGAAAGGCGTAGGGCCTCAAAAAGGCGACCTGCTAAAAAAGGAATTGGGCATTTATACCTTTGGCGATCTGCTGGAGCATTATCCCTTGCGGCATATTGATAAGACCAAGGTATTGCGGATCGTTGACCTCGAGCCGTCCATGGAGTTTGCCCAGGTCAAAGGAAAGCTGATGATTGTTGATCTGGTAGGGGATAAACGAAGCAAACGACTGGTGGCCCAATTGAGTGATGGCACCGATTATCTCGAACTCACCTGGTTTCAGGGTATAACCTGGATACAGAAGTACCTGGAAATCGGGAAGACCTACCTCGTGTATGGACGGTTGAGTTTTTTCCAGGGCAAGCCCCAAATTGTACACCCGGAAATGGAGGCATTCACGCCTGAATCAGAGGGGGTAAAATCCCACCTTGAACCAGTTTATCCCAGTACAGAGAAGTTGAAAACCCGAAACCTGGGTGGACGGCAACTCAATAAACTCACCGCTACGGTTCTGAACCTGGTGAAGGAAGACCATTTTCCTGAAAACCTGCCCGAGAGCTTGCGACAGAAATTAAAACTGGTCGGGCGTTTTCAAGCCATTCAGCAGGTACATTTTCCCGAAACAACGGCTGCCTATGAAGCGGCGATACAGCGAATGAAGTTTGAGGAATTATTTATGGCACAGCTTCGCTGGGGAATGATCAGGGCTGGCAGGCACCGGCATTCCAAGGGCGTTGTCTTTGAGAAAGTGGGGGATCTCTTCAATGACTTTTATAACCATCACCTCCCTTTCCCGCTAACCAATGCGCAAAAAAGGGTGATCCGTGAAATTCGCACGGATACGGCCAAAGGGCACCAGATGAACCGGCTGCTACAGGGTGATGTAGGGAGTGGAAAAACCATTGTCGCGCTTCTCATCATGCTCCTCGCGGCGGATAATGGGTATCAAAGTTGCCTGATGGCCCCCACGGAGATCCTGGCAAAACAACACTTCCAGAACCTGAAAGAACTGGTTAAAGACCTGCCCGTTCAAATTGAAATACTCACCGGTTCTACCAAAAAAGCAGAACGAAACCGGATACTGGCATCCATCGCGGATGGGTCTGCGTATATGCTTATTGGGACCCATGCCGTGATCGAGGAATCGGTACAGTTTGCCAACCTGGGTCTTGCCATTATAGATGAGCAGCACCGTTTTGGGGTGGCCCAGCGGGCCCGGTTATGGGAAAAAGGCGAATACCCGCCGCATGTGCTGGTGATGACGGCTACCCCCATACCCCGAACCCTGGCCATGACCGCTTATGGTGACCTGGACTATAGCGTGATTAATGAAATGCCCCCGGGGCGGCAACCCATTATCACCCACCACCGTTTTGAAGAGGCGAGACCGGCAGTGATGGATTTTATCAAAGCTGAGATAGCCAAGGGAAGACAAGCCTATATCATTTTTCCCCTGATAGAAGAAAGCGCCAAACTCGATCTGGAAAACCTGATGAAGGGGTATGAAAACGTAAAAGCGTATTTCCCGGAACCAAAATACTGGATAAGCATGGTCCATGGCCGGCAGACCGCTGTGCAAAAAGAAGAGAACATGCATCGTTTTGTTACCGGCGATACCCAGATCATGGTTTCCACAACTGTTATCGAAGTGGGGGTCAATGTGCCCAATGCCTCGGTGATGGTGATCGAAAGCGCGGAACGGTTTGGGCTGTCGCAATTGCACCAGCTCAGGGGGCGGGTAGGAAGGGGATCCGAAAAAAGTTATTGCATTTTGATCACCGGAAAATCCATTGGCCGCGATACCCGGGAGCGGATGAAGATCATGACCAGTACTAATGACGGTTTTGTGATCGCCGAAAAAGACCTGGAACTAAGAGGGCCCGGGGATATTGAGGGAACCCGCCAAAGCGGGGAATTAAACTTTAAGGTGGCTAACATAGTCCAAGACCGGGTTTTGCTGGAAACAGCCAGAAACCTGGCCGCGGCCATCCTGGAAAAGGACCCCGACCTTAATTCGGCAGAGAATTTGATGATAAAGAGATACTTACAGTCACAAAAAGGTAAAACGGCCTGGAGCCGGATATCTTAACAATTGATTTGAACTTTTGTGGCTGTTTTGAGTTAAATTACTTTAAAGTGCCACGCTTGAACCGACTAGTCTATACGACCCTTCTGCTTGCCCTTTTTTCCGTATCCCATGCCCAAAATTCGGGTACCATCGAATTCGTGGAAAATAAGGGACAATGGGACAACCAGGTCAGGTTCATGGGGCAAATTCCCGCCGGTGCTTTTTTTATCCGAAATCATGGCTTTACCGTTGTCCAGTATAATGTGCAGGATTATGAAAAACTGGCTGAGCGGATGCATGGCCATAGTGAAGAAACCATTGATGGCCGCAGACCTACCATGGATGACCCCCTCAAACTTCGCGGTCATGCCTACCATGTCAATTTCACCGGAACTTCCAAAACCGCCCGGGTTGTCCCCGATAAAGCCCTGGCCACTTACAACAACTATATTTTAGGAAACGATCCATCCAAATGGGCCTCCGAATGCCGCATCTACCAAGGGGTAACCATCGAAGAGTTGTACCCCGGCGTGGATATGCGCTACTATACACAGAACGGTTACCTTAAATATGATCTCATCGTAAAACCCGGCGCTGATATCAGCCGGATTGCCATGAAGTATGAAGGCGCGGATAAACTGGAGGTTAGAAACAAGGAACTGGTAATATCTACGTCTGTTGGTTTGAACAAGGAACTTGAACCATATACTTATCAATATGTAAATGGCGCCAAAAGCCGGGTGAATGCCAAGTTTGTGCTGAAAGGGGATGAGGTGAAATTTGACATAAAGAATTATGATCGCAACAGTACATTGATCATTGACCCAACCCGGATTTTTTGTTCCTTCTCCGGTAGCACCGCCTCCAACTGGGGCTTTACAGCTACCTATGATGCCGGAGGGTTCTTCTATGGGGGAGGAATTGCCTTTAATACCGGTTTCCCGGTTTCACCGGGGGCCTTTGATATTACCTGGGGTGGTGGTTCAGGAAACCAGCCCACGGATATGGCGATCATCAAACTTTCCCCCAACGGGGCCAACCGCGTATATGCTACTTATATTGGTGGTGGTGGAAACGACCAGCCTCACAGTCTGGTGGTCGATGGCGCCGGTAACCTGGTCATTGCCGGGCGGTCCAACTCCTCAAATTATCCGGTAACCGGGGTAAATAATGGCATCGTTGGAACCGGTGGGGGCTATGATATTGTGGTAACCAAACTCAATGCCGCCGGCTCCGCGCTGGTTGGTTCAAAAAGAGTGGGGGGAACCGGCGATGATGGGGTAAATATTTCATCAACCCGCGCCCTTAACCTGCTCCAACAGAATTATGGTGATGATGGACGTAGCGAAGTGATTCTTGATGGCGCCGGGTTTGTTTATGTGGCATCCATGACAAGATCCATGGGCGCGGCCAACCCAGCCGATGATTTTCCCGCCACCCCGGGGGTTTTTCAACCTGTAGGTGGAGGAGGAAGCCAGGATGGGGTTGTGATCAAGTTTGATCCCAATATCAGCAATATTCAATTTGCAACTTATCTCGGCGGATCCGATGTGGATGCCTGCTATGTACTGGCCATTGGCCCCGGGAGTAATATCTATGTTGCCGGTGGTACCCGAAGTACAGAAGCCAGTTTCCCTGGAAATAAGACGGGTACAATCCACCCCACTTTTCAAGGAAACATCGACGGGTTTGTGGCCGTGATCTCCAATAACGGATCGGCTATCATTCGCTCTACCTATCTGGGTACAAATTCCATTGATCAGGTATATGGTATCCAGTTTGACAATAACGGGCATCCCTATGTGATGGGACAAACCAGTGGCAACTGGCCCATTACATCCAATGTGGGATATAGCGTGGCAGGCGCGCCGCAGTTTATCGCTAAACTGGAACCCGATCTTTCAGCCTTTGTTTATTCTACCCGTTTTGGAAAAAGTTCTTCCACTCCCAATATTTCCCCCATCGCGTTTCTGGTTGATAACTGCGAGAATGTGTACGTTTCCGGTTGGGGTGGCCAGGTGGGTTTTGGAGGGTTTCTGTCTTCAGGGACGGTAGGAATGCCCACCACACCCGACGCGTTTAAAAGCCAGGGTGACCCGATAGGTGACTTTTACTTTTTTGTGTTGCAGAAAAATGCCGCTGCTATGTTGTATGGCAGTTTCTATGGACAACAAGGTGGCGCCTTCCCCGATCACGTGGATGGAGGTACCAGCCGCTTCGACAGGCAAGGGGTCATATACCAGGCCATGTGCGCCAACTGTGGTGGTGGTCCTTTCCCAACCTCCCCGGGGGTATGGGGACCTAACAACCTTGCCAACGGAGCTGGTAATGGCGATTGTAACCTAGCCATGCTCAAAATGGCCTTCAATTTTGCCGGGGTAGATGCCGGTCCGCAATCCTCCATCAATGGCGTGGTACGGGATACGGCGGGATGTGTACCCCTCACTGTTGACTTTGCCGATACCGTGGCCAATGCAAAAACATATTTCTGGAATTTTGGCGATGGTTCACCCGAACTGACAACCACCGTTCCATCCTCCTCACATACTTATAATGCGGTGGGCTTGTACCGCGTGCGACTGATCGTAGAAGACTCCAATACCTGTAATATCCGCGATACCGCCTACCTGAATATCCGCGTGGGTGATCTCCAGGCCGCCCTTGATTTTAACCCGGTAAAACTTGATCCTTGTGATTCCCTGAAATACCGGTTTGATAATCTTTCCGTAGCCCCCGGGGCCCTGCCTTTCTCCAATAAAGCATTTCGCTGGGATTTTGGCGATGGAACCGTGATCGATTCTGTGGGTATCGGACCTGTTTTTCATAATTATGCTAATCCGGGAACCTATATCATAAAGTTGATCCTGTTGGATACAGGCTATTGCAATGCCCCCGACAGTGCCGTCAAGGGTATCAGCATTGCCCCCAATGTGGAAGCGGATTTCACCACACCGGCTACCGGGTGCGTGCCCTACCTGGCGAGTTTCACCAATACTTCCATTGCCGGACAGTCATTTGAATGGACCTTTGGCGATGGGGGAACATCCACCGCCCAAAACCCGACACACCTGTACACGGCTGCCGGTACCTATACTATTCGCCTGATCGCCATTGACCCCAATACCTGTAACGTGCGGGATACGATATTTAAATCGATCACGGTGTTTAACAACCCGGTTTCCAATTTTAATACCTCGCCTGTACCCCCCACGGCAAATACCCCTACGACCTTTATCAACCTGGCCTCCTCCGACGCGGTCAGCTTTAAGTGGTTGTTTGGAGATGGGGATAGCGTGGTTACCACCTCCAGATTGCCCGTGTTGCACCAGTATGTGGCAACAGGTACCTACAATGCCTGTCTTATTGCTATAAACAGCAACGGATGCGCCGATACACTTTGTCAACCGGTGGAAGCCATTGTTATTGCCCAGGTAGATGTGCCCAATGCCTTTACCCCCAATAGCAATGATGTGAACAGCAAGATCTTTGTCAGGGGATTTGGCATCGTGAAAATGAAGTTTACGATCTATAACCGCTGGGGTCAGAAAGTTTTTGAGTCCAATTCACTGAACAATGGATGGGATGGACGGTTTAAAGGAGTACTGCAGCCCATGGATGTATATGGATTTACCCTGGAAGTAGAATTTTTTGATGGCACAAGGGCATCCAGGAAGGGGGATATAACGTTAATTAGGTAGGGGAATACATGGATTACAATGATTACACGGATTACACGGATTTAGCGGATTATTTGGATTGAATATGAGATGGCAAAAAACAATATGGATCTTGTTGGTGGTTTTCGGAACGGGGTTGTCGGTCCGGGGACAGGATCTGCATTTTTCGCAGTTCATGAATTCCCCATTGGTCACCAACCCGGCCAATACCGGTTTTATTCCTGACGGCGATTACCGATTGGGGATTAACTACCGCAACCAATGGTCGGCCATCATGACGATGCCCTACAAGACCATGAGCGCATTTGGGGATGTCCAATTAATGCGGAACCGTATTGAAACCGGATGGATGGGAGCCGGTCTTGTGATCCTGCATGATGTGGCCGGAAGCGGTAACCTGACCTCCTCCAAAGTATATGGGTCTGTGGCCTACCACCAGATGCTTGGATATGCCAGCCTACTGTCAGCCGGCTTTAATGTAGGTTGGGCCGGAAAACGGATCAATACCACCAACCTGAAATTCCCCGATCAGTTTGACGGAAAATTCTTTGACAATAAACTACCCACTGCCGCGCAATTGGACAATAACAACATCTATTACCTGGATGTGCAGTTTGGGTTAAACTATGCCTATTTCCCCACTGACGAGATTTACCTGAATGCGGGATATTCCGCCATGCACGTGAACCGTGCCAGGGAATCATTTTTCAATGCCTCACCTGGGGTGGACAACCGCATATCCGTAAGGCATAACGCTTTTCTCAATGCCAGTATTAAACTGAATGACCAGTGGATCGTGAATCCCAATATTTATTTCAGCACCCAGGCTAAGGCCCATGAAATCGTTGGCGGGTTTAATGCCCACTACAACCTTTCCGGAGATGGGGAAAACCAATTGATCGGTGGCCTGTACTACCGGCACCAGGATGCGGTAATCCCTATGATCGGTGTTCAATGGAAAGATATCCGGGCCACATTTACCTATGACGCCACCATTTCCACCCTTAAAAATTACAACAATACCCGCGGCGCCTTTGAATTTTCCCTCATCAAACAGGGTGTGGTGAATGCCTTTGACAGGGAAGCCAGAAGAAGTTTCAAATGCCCCTCCTTCAGGTTGTAATCTTTTTTTCGAAGTATCTTTGAAGCCATCCCAAACCCAAATCATGAAAAAATTATTGTTACTCGCACTCCTGTTTCCTTTTTTAGCACAGGCACAGGACGAGGAAGAAGAGAACCCCAAAGGGAAGTTTCGCCAGGATAATATCTTTATTGGTTCCGCCCTGAACCTGGGATTTAGTTCCGGGGTATTTCAGGTAGGCGCCAATCCGGAGATCGGATACAGTATTACGCAATGGCTTGATGCGGGAATTTCCACCAATGTCAATTACACATCTTTTCGCTACACCGGGTATAGCGACCGGTGGTTCAATTATGGCACTGGCGCTTTTGTCCGGATCTGGCCGGCCCGCTTTCTCTTTCTTACCGCCGTACCTGAATATAATTGGATAAAGATCACCCGTAAGTACACCAATAGTGGAACACCTAACTATTCCGAGAAATACAATGCGGGTAGTTTCCTGGTGGGAGCGGGTTATGGAGGACGTGTCATCGGGCAATCCTATTCCTATTTTTCAGTGATGTTTGATGCCATGCAGAATCCCTATTCTCCATACCGGGATAATGAGAACCGGGCATTGCCTGTAATACGCGTGGGTTTTGCCTTTTACCTTAAACCTAAAGCTGAACGATAGGCACTCAAATTTCCCTATCTTCACTTTATGAGCCCTACCTTATTGTTCACATTTGTTATTGGCTATTTCCTCATCCTGTTGGGTGTTGCCTGGTACACATCCCGTAAATCGGACAATGATTCCTTCTTTATTGGCAACCGCAGTTCAAACTGGATGCTGGTGGCCTTTGGCATGATCGGTACCTCCTTATCCGGAGTTACGTTTGTGAGTGTGCCAGGTGGGGTAGGAGGAGGAAACTTCTACTATTTCCAGGTGGTATTGGGTTATTTACTTGGTTACCTGGTTATCGCCTTTGTATTGCTTCCCTTATATTACCGGATGAACCTGACCAGTATCTACACCTACCTGGAACAGCGGTTTGGGATACAGGCCCATAAGGCAGGCGCTTTCTTCTTCATCTTATCACGTACCGTAGGCGCTACCGCCAGGCTCTATCTCGTCATCATCGTATTGCAGTTATTTATCCTGGATAAACTGGGAATTCCATTTGTGGCTACCGCCCTCGTCATTCTCCTCATGATCCTGCTATACACTTTTGAAGGAGGGGTAAAAACCATCATCTATACCGATACCCTGCAAACCACCGGTATGCTGGTGGGTTTGGTAGCCTGTATCATTGTCATCACCAAATCCATGGGTACCGACCTGGGAGGTATGCTGACCATGATCAACGAGAAAGGGTATTCGAAAATTTTTAACTGGGAAGTTAACTCCGGCTCCTTTGCCCTTAAACATATTTTCGGAGGCATGTTTATCGCCATTGCCATGACCGGGCTCGACCAGGAAATGATGCAGAAAAATATCAGCGTTAAAACCCTGGGCGATTCGCAAAAGAACATGATGACATTCACCGCCATCATGATGCTGGTGAATTTTCTGTTCCTGGTATTAGGCGGCATCCTGTACGTTTATGCCGGTAGCAAAGGCATTCAAACGGCACCCGATGACCTTTTTCCAACCATTGCCCTAAGCGATGCGTTTAGTGGCAGTATCGGGATCATCTTCATCATCGCGCTGATCTCGGCATTGTTCCCCAGCGTGGACGGTGCCATCACTTCGCTCACCTCCTGCTTCTGCATCGATATACTCGGGATCAAGAAAAGCACGGCTTCGGAGAAGCAAAAGAAAAGAACACGGTTAAAGGTCCATATTTCCTTTGCCATCCTCTTCTTTATCCTGGTGCTGATCTTTAAGGCCATCAATGACAAACTCATCATTGATTTTATTCTAAAGTTTGCGGGTATTACCTATGGGCCCCTGCTTGGCCTCTTTGCCTTTGGCATTTTAACCAAACGCATCCTGAAATCGGAACTGATCGTCTGGGTATGTATCATCGCCCCGCTTCTGGCCATGGGCATCGACATGCTCAGCAGCCCGGAATGGTATGAAAAGAAACTGCATCTTTCCCTCGGACTGGAATCCATTTCCCAATCCCTGTTCCGGGGTTATAAAATTGGGTATGAACTCATCATTATCAATGGGTTACTTACATTTTTAGGATTGTGGATCATTTCAAAAAAGCCACAGGCATCAAACTAAATGCCCTTATTTTACGTTATATCTCTCCAATAGTTTTATGAACGACACACTTAAGAAATCCAAACAGAGAAACTGGACAGAATCCAAAGCCCACTCAAGCTGGCAGATATTTAAGATCATGGCAGAATTTGTGGATGGCTTTGAAGCCCTGGCCAAGATCGGTCCCTGTATCTCCATTTTCGGCTCCGCACGCACCCATCCCGGAAACCCCTATTACGACCTCACCGTTGAGATTGCCAAGAGGCTGTCGGAAGAAGGTTTTGGTATCATTACCGGTGGCGGCCCCGGGGTCATGGAAGCAGCCAACAAAGGCGCCCAATTGGGTGGTGGTAAATCTGTTGGGTTAAACATCGACCTGCCTTTTGAACAACATGCCAATGATTTCATCGATAAGGAAGCCAATCTTGATTTTGATTACTTCTTTGTCAGAAAGGTCATGTTTACTAAATATTCCCAAGGGTTTATCATGATGCCCGGTGGATTTGGAACCATGGATGAGTTTTTTGAAGTGGCCACCCTTATTCAAACTGGTAAAATGTTGCGCGTTCCCCTGGTGCTGGTAGGTTCAAGCTACTGGGGCGGATTGATGAAATGGATCGAAGAAGTCATGCTGACCAAAGAAAGCAATATCTCCGCGGATGACCTGGCCCTGCTTAAAGTAGTGGATACGCCTGCTGAGGTAGCTGAGTATGTGTTGCAGTATTACAATAAGCACGCGCTCCAACCGAATTTCTAATCTTACTTTTCCCGTGGCAACCGCTGCGGGAATTTTTTATACCTGCAACCCTTGTACCTTTGCAAAAATTAAGGACTTGGATCTAGTCTCTACACTGGCAGAACAATATGCCTTAAATTATACCGGGCCCGAAGATCCGATACTGGTTGAATTGGAACAGTACACCCGGGCAAACCACGCCGAGCACCACATGCTTAGTGGCCCGCTTCAGGGAAAGTTTCTTGAAATGGTGAGTCACATGATCAGGCCCAACCGCATTCTGGAAGTGGGCACATTCACCGGGTACAGTGCCTTATGCCTGATAAAAGGAATGGCACCCGGGGGTATGCTGCATACCATTGAAAAAAGGGAAGAAGAAGCCGTGATCGCCCGGAGGTTTTTTGAAATGGCAGGACGAACAAACCAGGTCACCCTTCACCTGGGTGATGCCCGTGAGATCATACCCACTTTGAAAGAGACCTGGGACCTTGTTTTTATCGATGCCGACAAACCAGGCTATATCGATTATTTTAACCTAATTTTTCCCCAACTTCGGGCAAACGGGTTTATTTTAGCAGATAATATTTTCTTTCACGGACAGGTTCTCGAAAAGGACGTGAAAGGAAAGAATGCCAAAGCTATCCAGGCTTTCAATGAATACATAAATGAACACACGGGAATAGAAAGGACCATCCTCACATTGCGTGATGGACTTTTCCTGATCCGAAAATGTTGAACCGGTGAAAAGGATCATTACAATAGCCAGCCTGCTCGTTTGCGTATCCTCCCTGCTTGGTCAAAACAGGGAAGAGATCATCCGTCAGTATATCGAAACCTACAAAGACATTGCCATAGAGGAAATGCTCCGAAGCGGGGTTCCCGCCTCTATCAAACTTGCCCAGGGGATTCATGAAACGGAGGCCGGTCAAAGCGACCTGGTGATGAAATCGAATAACCACTTTGGCATCAAATGTAAATCCACCTGGACCGGCGAACGCGTATCCCATACCGATGACGCCCCCAATGAATGTTTCCGGAAATACAATTCCGCATCCGAATCATACCGCGATCATTCTGATTTTCTGAAGAATAGCCCAAGGTATCGTTTCTTATTCGACCTGGAACCCGAGAACTACAGAGCCTGGGCTTATGGGTTAAAAAGCGCCGGATATGCTACCAATCCCCGCTACCCACAGATCATTATCAAACTCATTGAGGATTTTAACCTGAATGATTATACCCTGATCGCGTTAGGAAAAAAAGAAAAAGGAGAAGACTGGGTTAAAGCCCCTGTTACAGAAAACCCACTCGAAACGTCCAACAACCAACCACCGGCACCTGACCCGGTACCTCCGGTAGTGTTGGACCCAGAGCCTGAATACCCGGAAGGGGAATTTAAACGCAATGAGACCCGGGTTGTGTACGCACGGGCGGGCACACCGCTTCTGGCACTGGCCGAACAGTATAGCCTGCCGCTTGCCAGAATATATGAATTTAATGAAATGCCGGTGGTGGATGTGCTGGATAAAGACCAACTGATTTACCTCCAGCGAAAAAGAAAAACAGGGAACGGAACCACCCATATCGTGAAACCAGGGGAAACACTCAACACCATCGCGCAGGTGGAAGCCATCCGCCTGGCCAGTCTGCTTGAATACAATTATCTGGGCTATGGCATGCAACCGGCGCCAGGAGAAATCCTTTACCTTCGGGAAAAAGCGCCGGCACAGCCTAAACTGGTCAAGCGCTGACCGCTACCAAAAACTAATTGCACCGACTATGTCGCTCATCAAGATCCATGATAAGTCCTTCAAACCCTTTTTGTCAGCCGAACAAATTCAGAAAAGGATCGCCGAATTGGCGCAGGAGCTAAACCGGGATTATGCCGGAAAAAAGCCCCTCTTTATTGCCATTCTCAACGGGTCCTTTATGTTCGCTGCCGATCTTTTTAAGGCCATCACCATCGATGCGGAGATCTGCTTTATTAAACTGGCCTCCTATAAGGGAACTTCTTCCTCCGGCCAGGTGATCACGGCCATTGGACTGGATGTGGACCTCATTGGCAAAGACGTGATCATCATAGAAGATATTGTCGATACCGGGAAGACCCTGAATGAGTTCCTCCCCAAACTCCATCACCAACAACCTGCTTCGCTGAAAATCGTGGCCCTGCTTCATAAACCCGAAGCCATGGTTTTTCCCATTCCCATCGATTATACCGGTTTTTCCATCCCCAACCGATTTGTGGTTGGTTATGGGCTGGATTATGATGGACTCGGAAGGAATATCCGGGAAATCTACCAGTTGGCGGAATAGAGCATAGGGGTAGCCTGATTGCTAAATATTGATTTCTAACGGAGAATTTGTTCCTGTCCATCCCTTTTTATACCAGGGAAACAGCCGGTAATCAATAATTAACAATCAATAATCCAATACCCTTTAATGCGCCCCAAATATTTTATATCTTACTTCCAAGTTCCAACTGATTGAAAGCCAGCCTGGCCATATTGATTTTGTGGGTGGCGGGATGGGGAAATCTGCAAGCCCAGCAATTCTACCTACGCGGTGAGGTCAAAGATGAAAAAGGCATCGCGCTGCAGAATGTCAACATCCTCCAACATTCCACCGGCTTTGTGTACCGATCGGGTTCACAAGGTGGGTTTGGTATTTTATCCAGAAATGCGGTTGATACACTCACTTTTACCACCGATGGTTATCACAAAGAGACGATGGTTGCCCGCGCCGACCAGTTTCTGTTGGCTCAATTGAAATTGATCCCGGTGGCCACTTCAATCAAACGAGATAAGCTGGCCTCGCTGACGCAAAACCTGGCTCGCGAATCACAACGCAAATGGTTCATGGGTGATGAAACCTATGCCTCCATTGTAGAAAACCAATTTGTCGGGGCCGCGCATTATCCCGCTACCGGACTTGCCCTCAATATCGATAAGGCCTCTTACAGCAATGTGCGCCGCTTTATCAGCATGAACACCCTGGTGCCTCCGGATGCGGTGCGTATTGAGGAAATGCTGAACTATTTTAATTTCAGTTATCATCCACCCCAGGATAAGGATGTATTCCATATCCGCACCACGCTGACCAATTGCCCCTGGAACCCCGATAACCAATTGTTTTTTGTGAATGTCTGTTCCAAACGGGTCAATGTGGACTCCCTGCCACCCAGCCACCTTATTTTCCTGTTGGATATTTCCGGGTCGATGGATATTCCCAATCGCCTGCCCTTGTTGAAGTCGGCCTTTCACCTGCTGGCCGATAACCTCCGGGAAAAAGATACTGTTTCAATTGTGGTGTATGGAGGGGTGGTTGGCATCATGCTTCAACCAACAGCCGGGAATGAAAAAGAAAAGATCCACAAGGCCATTGATGAACTCGAGCCTGGTGGGTCCACTCCCGGTGAATCGGGGATACGTCTGGCTTACGGATTGGCCCGTCATCACTTTATTCCTAATGGCAATAACCGGGTCATCCTGGCCACCGATGGGGATTTTAATGTGGGGGTAAAAACGGAAACCGAACTGGATGAACTGATCTCGCGTAACCGCGAATCTGGCATCTACCTCACCTGTCTGGGGGTTGGAATGGGGAACTATAAAGATTCCAAGATCCAAACCCTGGCGCGCAAAGGCAATGGAAATTATGCCTATATAGATACCTATCAGGAAGCCGAAAAAGTGCTGCTCAAAGAATACACACAAACCCTGTACGCCATTGCCGATGATGTGTATATGAATGTGCGGTTCTCCCCCAAACTTGTCAAACAATACCGGTTGATTGGATTTGACAATAAAGTAGGGGCCATTGCCGACTCTCTGTCTGTTATTGAAGGAGGAGAGATCGGCTCGGGTCATTCCATGATCGCTGCTTTTGAGATTGTACCGGTCAGTAACTATTCCACCCTTCGAAACGAACCTATATTTGGCGCCATCGATATGCAGTTCAGGCACCCCAACGATACGATGGTTTGTCACAAAAGTTTTGAGGCACCCAATGCCTTTATCAAATTTAATGAGGTAGCTCCCGAATACCGTTTTGCCACTTCAGTGATCATGTACGGATCGATACTCCGGAATTCGCAGTACGTTAAAAAAGTGGAGTGGGACCATGTGTTGCTGATGGCGGCAGAGTCAGCCAACCGGGAAGATATTACCCAAACACAATTCATCACCCTGGTTGAGAATACCAAGACGCTGTATAGCCGTTATAAGAAAAAGAAAAAAGGACGCGGGCCTGAGATGGAATGATCAGGAGAACATTTCCCGCATCTTATCAAAGAAGCTCTTATCCCCCTTCTCCGGCGCCGGTTTCAGGTTGGGTGAATTTTTCAACTTTTCCAGCATGGCTTTTTCTTCCGTATTGAGATGCTGTGGTGTCCAAACATTTACATGGATCAGTTGATCGCCTTTCTGGTAGGCGTTTACAGCCGGGAAACCCTTTCCTTTTAACCGGAATATTTTTCCGCTTTGGGTGCCTGGTGGGATTTTTATCTTGGCTCTTCCGTCAATGGTGGGTACCTCCACCTGCGTTCCAAATACGGCATCGGTAAAGGAAATATGAAGGTCATAGGCCACATTCATCCCGTCACGCTGAAGTTCCTCATGTGCTTCTTCTTCCACCAATACGATCAGGTCACCGGGCATGCCGCCACGTTCCCCCGCATTGCCCCGGCCACTCAGGTTGAGCTGCATGCCTTCCTGAACACCGGCTGGTATATCGATGCTGACGGTTTCTTCGCCAAATACCCTTCCTTCTCCCCGGCAAACGCCACATTTTGCCGTAATGGTTGTGCCTTCCCCATTGCAGGTGGGGCAGGTTGTCACCGTTTGCATCTGGCCAAGAAATGTATTGGATACCCTTCGTACCTGGCCGCTTCCGCCACAGGTATTGCAGGTTTGCACACTGCTTTTATCCTTGGCTCCGGTTCCGGCACAGGAAGAGCAGGGGACATGTTTTTTTACCTTGATATTTTTTGTAACGCCCTTCGCGATCTCCTCATAGGTCAACTTGATTTTGACACGAAGATTGGAACCACGAACGCCTCGTGAACGACCCGACCGGGAACGGCCACCACCACCTCCGCCAAAGAAACTCCCAAAGATATCATCGCCAAAAATGTCACCAAACTGGCTGAAGATATCATCCATATTCATGTTGCCACCGCCGTATCCACCACGGCCATTGCCACTCACACCGGCATGACCATAACGGTCATACTGGGTCTTTTTATCCGGATCGCTCAACACTTCATAAGCTTCCGCGGCTTCCTTAAATTTTTCTTCCGCGGCCTTGTCCCCAGGGTTACGGTCAGGGTGGAATTGCATAGCCACCTTCCGGTACGCCTTTTTGATCTCGTCGGCGGAGGCAGATTTGCTAACACCTAATACTTCGTAGTAATCTCGTTTCGACATGGTTTCCCTAATTATTGACCCACTACCACCTTCGCATGGCGAAGGATCTTGTCCTTAAGATAATAACCTTTTACCACTTCATCCACCACCTTTCCTTTAAGGCTTTCATCAGGGGCGGGGATCTCGGTGATCGCCTCATGCAGATCGGGGTCAAAATCCGCATGCAGACAGTTCATGGGTTTCAACCCTTTTGCCGTGAGTTTATTCCTGAGCTTATTGAAAATAAGGGTTACCCCTTCCTTCAATTGATCGATATCGGTGGTATCCCCAAACTGGCTTTCCGCACGGGCACTGTCATCCAGTATTTCCAACAGGTCACGGATCAGGTCCTTTGAGGCCGTTTGAACCAGTTCATCCCGCTCCCGCATCGTCCGCTTACGGTAGTTATCAAATTCAGCAGCCTGGCGTAGCATGCGGTCGCGCAACTCACCCAATTCGGCCTTGAGTTTTTCCAGCTCGGGTTCGTCAGTCACAGGCTCTTTTAAGTGCGTGCTGCCACTGACATTTTCATCAGCATTGATATCGGGTCCCTGGTCCACCGGTATCTCCTTGTCATTCAATTCTTGTTCAGCCATTTTTGAAAAAATTGATTGCAAAGGTAAGGCAGTCAATTATTTTGCCAACCCATTAAAAGGGGACAAATTGACGTATTACCTGACCAGGGCCAAATAAACCCGCCAGGACTTTACCTTTGCGCCATGTCAAATGTGTTTTTAAGGAAAAAAATAAGCAAAAGGGTATGGGATGGCCACCCCTGGATCTTTGGAAATGAAGTGGATAGGGTGGAAGGGGAGCCGGAGGACGGGGGAATAGTTTCCGTTTTTACCCACGACCGGAAATTCGTCGGGAAAGGCTATATCAATACCCGTTCCCAGATCATGGTCAGGCTGCTGACCAGGGATAAGGCAGCCGAAATAAATGAAGATTTCTTTCTTACCGCCATCCGGCGCTGCTGGTCATACCGACAGAAAACAGGGTATGTGGAGAATTGCCGCCTTGTTTTTGGCGAAGCCGATTCCCTCCCCCAACTGATCATCGATAAATTCAATGATTATTTTGTAATTCAAACCCTGGCGCTGGGAATGGACCGCTGGAAACCAGCGATTGTAAAAGCGCTTGAAACCATCTTTCAGCCCAAAGGTATTTATGAAAGAAACGATGTGCCGGTTCGTGAACTGGAAGGAATGACCCAGCAAAAAGGTTTTCTTTCTGCTCCCTTTGACCCCCGCATAATCATCCATGAAAATGGCCTGAAATTTCATGTGGACCTGGAAAATGGCCAGAAGACCGGGTACTTTCTTGATCAACAGGATAACCGTCGCGCCATCAGGCATATTGTGAAAGACGCTGAAGTTCTGGGAGCGTTTACCTATACCGGCACCTTTGAAATACACGCTGCCCACTATGGGGCAAAAAGCGTTTTGGGACTGGATATCTCCGAAAATGCGGTAACCCAGGCCAACCGAAATGCCGAGTTGAACGGGCTCCAGGACCGCTGTCGTTTTGAAACAGCCAATGCCTTTGATGTGCTTAAACAATGGTCAAAAGAAGGAAAACAATATGATGTGGTGATGCTGGATCCTCCCGCCTTTACCAAAAGCCGGGAAACCATTCAAAAGGCCATTACCGGATACAAAGAAATCAACCTTCGCGGGATGAAGATGGTAAGACCCGGTGGATTCCTGGTCACTTCCTCCTGCACCAATCTTGTTAACCCCGATCTGTTCCTGCAGATCATTGATATGGCCGCCAAAGATGCTCGCCGCCGTATTAGACAGGTTTGCTTTCAAACACAATCAGCCGATCATCCGGTTGTACGCGGAATAGACAGTTCAACCTACCTGAAATTTTTAATTATAGAAATGGAATAGAATAAGAGTTGTTCGACAGATCGCCGAACATAGATTATTTGGAAACCTGAAACTTCCCGGACTCAACCACCTTACCGGCGGCATCACGCAACTGGAAGATGTAAACGCCACGGGTAAATGAAGAAAGATCAATCGTGGTGCGGGTAGATGTGATCTTTGTTTCATAGACCTGTTTGCCCAGAAAGTTGATCACATAAAGGTTTGCCCCACGGCTGTCAACCTGTTGTATTTCAAAATTGATAAAAGAAGTGGCGGGGTTGGGATAATATTTCAACACCTTGGGTCCTTCCTGGCCAGGCACAGTACGGCTCTGCCCCTGTGAGGCGGTGGCTATAAGAAGGATGATGGACAGTATGGGTAAAATTCGTCTCAACGAAACAAATTTACTTTTATTTTTCCAAAATAGGCTGAATAAATTGTATCGGCAACGTAAAACTACGAGGTAATTATTTTCTCTGAAAACCAATTACTTAGAAAAAGATACAGACATCTCAAACCCTCCTCTTCCCAAACTGGATGGTTTTAACTTGGAAACATTGGCATCATAGCTAAAGCTGATGGAATACGGCGGGTATTCAAACTTCAATACGGGGATAAGCGCATCCTGTAACCGCAAAAAAGTTCCCAGGCTTAGTTTGTAATCCGGCTCATCGGGGTATGGCCCGATCTTGATCCCATACATCGCCCCGATGATGGTTTGTTTAAACGAGCCTTGCCGGTAGTGGTCACCCTGAATTTCAACAAAAGAATAATCGCCTGCATTCAGTTTCAGGCCTCCGGAAAAAACCCATTTTGGGTTGAGCTGGATATTTTTATTTCGGTAAAATGAATTTCCCGGCCGGTTGAAATGGTGATAGGCTACGCCCAGGTAAAGGTTATTTTCCGGGTCATCCTTTAACTGGGTATTAAAACTTATACCGGTACTTCCATCCAGATAGGCATAAGTGGGGTCGCTGATGTTTTCATTGATGCCCATACCCTCATAGGTGCTATTGGTGGTTACCTTGCTCAGGTCAATGCTATGCTGTACCCAACCACCCATAAACCCAACTGCGAGATACATATTCCTTTCCACACTCAGTGATTTATGAAAGGTGATGGCGGGATAGAACATGAGTTTGGTGTACGACACCGTTCCCGCCCGGTCAAAATAAGATTGAAACCCCAGGGCGAGATAATCATCGCCCTGTCCAACCGGTAATTTGTATTCCGCATTGAGTGACCCCGTTCGATAGGCATTGGTCACGCTGTTCCATTGGTCACGATACACACCCTGCACCCGAATATCTCCTTCAAAAAGTCCTGCCAGCGCGGGATTGCGTAACAGCGGTGATTGATAGAATTGCGAAAAATGAATATCCTGTCCTCTCACGCTCATCGCGCCAGCCACTACCAATAACAGTAATATCAGTTTTCTTAATCTCATAAATCATTTAATCAAAGCTACATTCCCATCCAACCTGATCAGGTCCCCATTCTGGCAATACACTTCCAGTTGGTACACATACACCCCTTCATCGGCCCGTTTGCCCTTATACATTCCATCCCAACCGGCAGTGGCCTGGTTGGCGGAGAAGTTGTTTCGCTCAAATACCACTTCCCCCCAGCGGTTAAAGATCCGCAATACCTTCACCGTTCCTATTCCTGTTCCGCGGGGATAAAACTGGTCGTTTCTTCCATCATTGTTGGGGGAGAAGGTATTGGGTAAAAATACATTGGCATTTTCACAAAGAACCTTGATCAATATGCTGCCGCTTGCGGTGCACCCGTTGCTATCCACAAAACTTACATTATAGCTTGTATTTACCTGCGGGCCCGCCAGGGGCTGCGGACAATCCGTACAACTTAGCTGGTTGGGTGGGGTCCAGGTATAACTGGTCATATTGCCTGAATACACTGCCGGGATTTGGATCGATTGACCTACAACAGTAGTCAGTTCCGGTGGCATGGTAACCGTGGGCAGCGCATGAATACGCAGGTTTTGGATGGCCTGATCGGAACATCCACTGCTATTGGTTGCCGTTAAAGTGGCTGTGGCCGCCCCGGCGGTGGAAAATGTTTGGTTGCCGGGTGATTGACCGTTAAAGGTATTTCCATTGGAGAATACCCATTGCCAGGTTAATTGCGAAGTATCTGGTACCTGTAAAATTCCATTTAGAGAAACCGGGGCAAAAATGCAGGCAGCCGTATCTCCGGTTATTCCGATCTGCGGACTTGCCACCACCCGTACCAGGCTATCGATACGCAAGGTATCTGTACACCCAAGCTGGGTTTGTACCGCCAGGGTGATGGAATAAAATCCCGGTGTTGAATAAAAATGAGAGGGGGCCGTAGCGTTCGATCCGGTGCCATCCCCAAAATCCCATTGATATAAATTAACCGGATCATTGGAAGTGGTGGAATCAATAAACTGCACGGTGCCACTATCACAGAATAAACCATTTACCACACCAAAATTGGCTTCGGCGCCGGTGATATGGATCGTGTCAATACCTGAAACAGGAATCAAACAGCCCGTCTGGTCTTCCAGAATGAGTTTGGGTACAAAACTTCCAAACGTATTATACACATGGGTCAATACAGGATTATTGGTTGTTAATGTCTGTCCATCACCAAAGTCCCAGATATAATTCAGGGGGCCATTGGTGGTGGCTATAAAGTCAACCGATTGAGGTTTACATCCGGCAAAGGGACTATAGTCAATTCGGGTGCCAATGGTATCATACAACCTTACGGTTTTAAACACCGTATCAAAACAGGTTCCCGCGCTTTGTATGATCAATCTGACTTGATAGGTACCCGGAGAAGAGTAATAATGCGTAGGACTCTGTACCGTGGAGGTGGTTCCATCACCAAAATCCCAGGTCTGCGCGTAGTAATAGGTGGACAGGTTGGTAAACTTTACTTCAAACGGAGAGCAGGAACTGATTGAGTCCTCCATCGAAAAATCAGCAATTGGTTCGTCCACAGTAATGTATGATGGCCTCACCAGGGAATCGGCACAACCATATTGATCGGTGACAAACAGTTTTACGGTGTACACGCCGGTATTTGCATAGGCATGTGGCGGACTGGGAATGGCCTGATTGGAACTACCCCCATCACCAAAATCCCACAAATAAGTTATACCCTGACCGGTAGCGTTGACATTAAAGTGCACCGGAGCACCCGGACAGGTAAACACTGTACTGGTGGAAAAGGTAACGGTAGGATCGGTGGTAACGACATAGGAAGGACGGACCAGTGTATCGCGGCAGCCAAACTGATCAGTAACGATAAGTTGAACACTAAAGGTGCCGGTATCCGCGTAAAGGTGGTTAAATGGAGGGGCCGAAAAGTTTTGAATGGTGCCATCTCCAAAATTCCATTGCCATTGGGTGATCGGGTTGACCCCATCATTGGTGCTTTGATCCTGAAAATTCACCTGCAACCCTTCGCAACCACTGGTTACCGGGGCTATAAAGCCGGCAATGGGGCCATTCACACGGAGATAATTTGTTTTTATAACGGTATCCCGGCAACCATTTACATCGGTGGTGATCAGGCGGAGGGTGTAGTTTCCGGTGTTTAAATAGGCATGGTAAACAGTGTCGTTTCCGGTAAGGGTGGTGCCATCACCCATATCCCAACTATAGCCGGCGATATTGGCGTTATTGAGATTGGTGGCCCGAAACAATCCTGGCACCTCCTTGCAAATCGGGTTGGGAATTCCCTGTAAGTCCGGGTTCTCATTTAATACCCGCACCGGTTGACTATAGGTGTGGGTACAGGCACCATAAGTAACGGTGAGGGATACATTGTATGTTCCAAGACCGGGAAAACTATGGGAAGGGTTTTGTAAAGTGGATGTTCCTCCGTCACCAAAATTCCAGGACCAGGTACTTGCACTGTCTGATTGATCGGTGAATTGAAAATCATTTCGGGAGTTACAGTCAAGTGTGTAGGTAAAAAAGGCCTGGGGCGCGCGAATGACCACATAATCTGTCCGTATCAGTGAATCCGGGCAACCGCTGTTTCTGGCTACCAGTTTGACTGTGTAAACACCAGCCTGGGGATAACTATAAAGCGGATCAGGTTGAGTGGAAACATTCCCGTTTCCAAAATCCCAAAGGAATGCATCGGCGGGATTGGCGTTTTCAGTGAATTGCACCGGTTGATCCACACAGGTTTCCAGGGGACTTGCGGAAAAATTTATGGTTGGCGGTGTACCTACCCTAACCGCACTTCCGAGGGTAAGCGTTTCCGTACAACCTGAACTGGTGGTGATGGTAAGACTAACCGTGTAATTGCCCAATACCGTATAAGTGTGTGAAGGGGTAGCAGCCGTGGATGTTCCACCATCCCCAAAATTCCAGAGATAGGAACTCACATTATCCACGGTAGTTATATTGGCGGAAAAATTTACGGCATAGGGGATACAACCCTGAACAGGCAGGTTGGGAAATGAAATCACCGGTTTTATCACCCGGATAAAATTCGATTTTATCACGGTATCACTACACCCAGTACTGTTGGTGGCAATGAGGGTAACGGTGTAGGTGCCATAATTCAGATAGGTATGGGATGGGTTTTGCTGGGTGGAACTTCCTCCATCCCCAAAATCCCATTGCCAACTGACGGCGCCACCTGAGGTATTATCCTGAAAGTTGACCGTTAAAGGTGGTTGGCAACTGGAAACAACAGGGGCGGAAAAGTCAGCAACGGGAAAGGGAACTACGGTGATATTCTTGGTAATGGAATCCTGACAACTGGCAAATCCGGTAACCAGTTTTACCGCATAAGTGCCCGGAGTGGGATAGGATTTAAATGGGCTGGCCAGGGAAGATACTGTCCCATCTCCAAAATCCCAGGTGGATGTAAGCGGAACGGGATTGGATGTATTGAGAAACTGAACCGTATCATTTATACAGATACTATCCTGTACCTGGTAATCCGTTGAAATATTGTCAATCACTACCGCGCCGCCTTTATAAAAAGAATCCACACATCCCAGGCTGCTGGTAGCCACCAGTATTACGTTGTAGGAACCGGGTGTATTATAGGTATGAATGGGGTTGGTTTGGGTAGAGTTGTTCCCATCCCCAAATGTCCAACTGTAGGTGAGTGTGCCGGGCCCGGTGCTCTGGTTGGTGAAACTGATATCCACGGGAGGTTGGCAAACATTGGGTGAGGTATTGGAGAAAGCCGCCTTCACACCCGGGCTTACCTGTATGTATTGGGATTTATTGAGTGTTCTGGCACAACCTTTATCATTGGTCACCCGTAAAGTGACTGAATAGTTTCCTGTCAGTGTATAGGTATGTTGCGGGTTCTGGCTGGTAGAAACGGCTCCGTCTCCAAAACTCCATTCCCAACTAATATTGTTATTGCCCGCCCCGGCGGTTGATTGATCGGTAAACTGTGTTCGCAGAGGGAAACAACCCGTTGAGTCCACACCTATGAATCTTACCGTAGGCGCTTCATATACGGTGATATAGGCCGTGCGGGTAAGGGTATTTGATCCGTTGGCATTGGTGGCAGTCAATACCACCGTATATGTGCCGGGGTTAAAATAGGTGGTGGTTGGGTTCTGGGCGGAGGAAGTGGCCCCATTGCCAAAATCCCAGGCCCAGGTGGTAGGGGAATTGGTTGACTGATCGGTGAAATTAACCACCAGGGGAGAACACCCGGATAGGGGACTGGCCGTGAAATTGGCCAACGGCACCTGTGTCCATCCTTTTACCTGGAATAAAAAAGTCAGGATTCCCAAAAGCAGGTATGGTCTTATCCGTATCAAGTATAAATCAGGGTCATTGCCTATTTATTAAAAAAACCAAAGGCTAACAGCTAATAGCTCCTAGCTGTTAGCCTTCAGCCATGTTGCCATTTATAATTTGTCCAACCGCAGAGATTTTGTCTGCCCCCCGGCATTATTGTTTGCTTCCACAAAAGTCCAACTGTTGTCGGTTACAGACCATACACCGGTCAATAACCCTACCGGGTCACTGGCACTGGCAAAGGTTGCCGTGATTGTTTGGGTGGTGGTATTTCCTTCCCAGGTACCGGTTGATTCCACGGAACCATTTTTTATGGCCTGAACGGTCCGGTTGGCATAGAACTGGAACTTGTAAGGGGAGAAGTCAGTGGTTTTATTGATGCTGTTATGCACAAAATTGGTGATGACCCATTGGCCATTTGTCATCGCCAATACGATCAGGTCTTCAGGTACATCCTCCGGGTTCTTCTTGCATCCGGATAATAGCAAGAGGAAGGAGGCTCCAAGCAAGAGTATCTTCATAAGGATGATTTAGCAGGACAAATTACGTTTTTTAATCAATTTTTCCTGCCGGGAGGGGAAGATAAATTATTGATTATTAATTATTAATTTTGGCAGCTAAGGCCATAAATTAAAAATCAATAATCAGGAATAAATATGCTTGGAAAATACCCGCCTATTTCGGGTAACCCGGGGCTTTTTTTACCTCCTCAATTTGTGCCACATGCCGGTTGGTATGGGCTGATAGGAATATCATCAATTGGTAGGCATCTATGGCGCCCAGGGGTGTATCCGTAATATGATCCCGTAAGGATTCCGTAGTGGTGCGCACATATTGAATATGATCGTTCCGGTTCTTTTTAAAATCTTCCAAAGCCTCCTTTACAGAACCCCATTTGGCATTTTTGGGTTCAAAGGGTTCCATGGTCTTCACTTTTCGTTCGCGGCTTTCCACCATTTTATAAACCTGGTCATCCGATACTTTAATGTCTCCCCGTCTTTCAGGATTGGCCTTGCTTTTTACCAAACCATCCATCCATTGCCACAGGTTATTTTCCGAAATGGCAATATGGTAAATACATTCCTTGATAGACCATGAATTGGGGTCGGGTTTGAAATTCAACTGTTCTTCCGACAACCCTTTTACAGCTTTGAAAACATTATTCCGGGTTTCTTTGAAATGATGAATGGCTACTTTTCGCTCGCCTTTGGAAAGCGTCTGATCTCCCGGTGTGCCAGCAATTCCTGAAATGACAAGGGCGGCAAGGAGTATGTAGCCCCATTTTCTTTTGCGCATGGCAACTTGGTTTAGGTGAAAAATGTTGGATTCAAGTTGGTGGGCAAAAGGTACGAAATTCCGGCATTCACCAAAAAATCATTGTTTGAGCGGCTTTTTCTTGACCATACCCCCCTTGGTATCTTTGATGGCCTGCATTACCACAAAGGCATTGGGGTCGATTTTTTCGAGTTCCAGTGTCAGTTTATTGATTTCCAAACGGGTGATCACGGTGAAAATGATATTCGGGCTATCGATGCTCTCCCCTCTTTTTCCATAGCCCTTCCTGCCTGAATAGATCGTCAGGCCCCGTTGCATTTTTTCGCGTATCATGTCAGCGATCTCTTCACTATGCGGTGAAATAATGGTCACCCCGGTAAATTCTTCAATGCCCTCCAGGATAAAATCCACGGTTTTGGAGGCAGCCATATAGGTTAAGATGGCATAGAGCGCGATCTCCCACGACAGGACATAGGCAGCCACCCCAAAGATGATGATATTAAAGATGAGGATAAAATCACCCACACTCAATCCCCTTTTCCGGCTCAGGAAAATGGCCAATACTTCCGTACCATCAATAACCCCGCCCCCACGAATGGTCAATCCAATACCACCACCCAGGAAAAAACCACCAAATATCGCCACCAACAACTTGTCGTTGGTAATGACTGGAAACTTGATAAAGGCGATCACAAAAGCCAGGGTCAGAATGGCCGCGATACTCTTAATGCTAAAGGCCAGTCCAACCTGCATCCTCGCCAGAAGAATAAATGGTAAGTTGATCAGGATGATCAGCAAGGCCAGTGGGATATCGGTCTGATTATTGACCAGCAGCGAAATACCTGTCACCCCACCATCAATAAATCCGTTTGGGATTAGGAAACTCTCTAATCCAAAACCGGCAGAAAACACCCCAAACAACATCAACAACGAACCTTTGACCGTATTCCATAAACTTCTACGTAATCGCCAGGCCCCTTTGGCCATTTCATACCGCGTTAATCCCTCCGTATCCGATTTACCCAGGGAGCGCTTAATTTCATGAATGATTATCTGATGCAATCTTGGATCTAAACTCATTATTTTAAAGATAGGGAATTATCAAGAATCAATACATTCGCATATGACCTGTAAGGATATAATCACCTGGCTTGAAACATTGGCGCCTCTCTCTCTGCAAGAGGACTATGACAATGCAGGTTTGCTCATTGGAGAATCCGATATGACATGTACTGGAGTTTTGTGTTCACTTGATGTTACTGAAGAAGTCATGGATGAAGCAATCAGGAAAAATTGTAACATGATCGTGGCGCATCATCCAATAATTTTCCGGGGGATAAAAAAACTGAATGGGAAGAATCCCGAGGAACGGGTAATCATCAAGGCCATACAAAACAATATAGCGGTCTATGCCATTCATACCAACCTGGATAATGTTGCCCATGGGGTAAACGGACGCATTGCCCAGGTGCTGGGATTAATAAACACGCGTGTGCTTGCGGCCAAACCCGGCACCTTGCGCAAACTTTTCACCTTTGTGCCCCATGCCCATGCGGAAACCCTCCGGGAAGCCTTGTTTTTGGCCGGCGGGGGACATATCGGGAATTATTCCTCCTGCAGTTTTAATACCCAGGGGCTTGGAACTTTTCTGGGAGGGGAGGGCACCGATCCCTTTGTGGGCGAACCAGGCAAACTTCACCGCGAGGAAGAAACAAGGATCGAAATGGTTTATCCCGCCTGGCTGGAGGGAAAGATCCTGCAGGCCCTGTTTCAGGCCCACCCTTATGAAGAAGTGGCCTATGATCTGATGACCCTGGCCAACCCCTTGCCTGGTACCGGATCGGGTCTGGTAGGCGATTTTCCAGAACCACTCTCCGAAGCGGCATTTTTGGACTTGCTCAAAAACCGGTTTGGCTGTCAGGTCATCAGGCATTCCGGACTAACCGGAAAACCCATATCCCGGGTGGCGATCTGTGGGGGAGCCGGTAGTTTTCTTTTGCAAAATTCATTAGGCTCTGATACACAGGCCTTTGTGACTTCAGACCTGAAATACCATGATTTCTTTGTTCCGGATGGCAAATTTTTCTTGGCCGATATCGGCCATTTTGAAAGTGAGCAGTACACAACCGACCTGCTGGCCGAAGGATTGCAGAAAAAATTCCCTACCTTTGCCGTCCTGAAAACGGAGGTGAAAACCAATCCCGTGCACTATTTTAAGTGAATGGGTATCCCGGAAGGGAAGGACCACCTCCCTCAAACTTCAAACCTGATATGGCACAAGTAAAAGAGTATTCTGTAGAAGAGAAACTGACATCCCTGGTCAATCTTCAAAAAGTAGAGTCCAAGATCGATGAACTGCGCATCCTGAAAGGGGAACTCCCCATGGAAGTAGCCGACCTGGAGGATGAATTACAGGGACTACACGCCCGTCAGACCCGTATCGAAGAAGAGATCAACGGGATCACTGAATTCATCGAGCAGAAGAAAGAAGCCATCAAAGAAGCCCAGGCCCTGGCCAAGAAATACGAGAAGCAAAGCACCAACGTTAAGAACAACCGCGAGTTTGAAGCGATCAACAAAGAGATCGAGATGCAGGAACTGGAAGTGAAACTCGCTGAGAAGCATATCAAGGACGCCAATGAAGAGATCGCCGAAAAAGCAGTGCTCCTCGAAAAAGCCAAGAAAGCGATTAGTGCCAAAGAATCTGTGCTGACTGGTAAGAAAGAAGAGCTGGAGAAGATCATCGGCTCAACCGAGAAGGAAGAAAAGCATTTCAATAAAATGGCATCCGATGCGCGTGCCCAGGTGGATCCCCGCCTGCTCACCAGCTATGATAAGATCCGCAGCAGCTACCGGAATGGCCTGGCCGTGGTTCAGGTTGAACGCGATGCCTGTGGCGGTTGCTTTAACGCCATTCCTCCTCAAAAACAAAGCGAGATCCGTCAACGGAAAAAGATCATGGTCTGCGAAAACTGCGGCCGTATTCTCGTGGATTCCGACCTCCACGATTCCGTAGAGATCAAATAATAGATATTTCTTTTTTTTTATTTTTTCCACGCCCCCCGGGCGTGGTTTTTTATTTTTCCCCCAACCCGGGAAGGATTAATTTGCGTCACATGCTCGGTCGCCTGTCCATACAGAATTATGCCATCATTGATACCTTGGAAATCCGATTTTCCCCGCAACTGAATATCATCACCGGGGAAACCGGAGCGGGAAAGTCGATTATCGTTGGCGCTTTAGGATTGGTACTCGGCGACCGCGCCGATACCTCTGTATCCTATAACAAAGAACAGAAATGTGTGGTGGAGGCGGTATTTCAACCCACCGACCCAAAAAAGATCCGGGCCTTCCTGCAAAGTCATGAACTCGATGAGGAAAAAGAACTGGTCCTTCGCCGGGAGATCAGCCCCGCCGGTAAAACCAGGGCTTTTATCAATGACACCCCGGTAAATCTATCGCAGTTAAAGGAGCTTAGCCAGCTCTTGGTGGACCTCCACCAGCAATTTGATACCCTGGAACTGGGAGAATCCCTGTTTCAACGCGAGGTATTGGATGCGCTGGCCGGCCAGTGGGATAAGCTGGCTGCTTACGAAAAAACCTATCAGCAATGGCAGGAGTTGCGTCACCAGCTAAAAACTCTGCATGACCAGCAAGCTGCTTTCCAAAAGGAATATGATTACAACCAGTTTCAGTTTCAGGAGCTGGAAGAGGCCAGATTTCAGGAAAATGAATTGGAAGAGGCCGAGGCCGAACTCCAGATGCTGACCAATGCAGAGGGGATACGCCAAACCCTCAATGGGGTTAACCTGGCCCTCCAGCAAGGAGAAAGCCCGATAGTACAACAGTTGAAATCACTTACCCATCAACTGGGTTCCTACACGGATATGGTACCCGGTCTTCCCGGATTGGTTGAACGTCTCCAATCTGCCCAGGTGGAAGTGCAGGATATAGCGGAAGAACTGGAAAAGATCAGTGATAAAGTGCAGGTAGATCCCTCACGAACAGAAGCCTTAAATGATCGGGTTTCGCTGGGGTATAAATTGCTAAAAAAGCATGGAGTAAAAACCACTGCCGAATTACTGGCCATCCGAAATGACCTTGAAGCCCGATTGGGTGCCGTTTTACAGATCGGTGACCAGATCCGGCAAACAGAAAAAGAGGTCCAGGATTCCGAAGCCGGCGCCATGAAGATGGCAAAGGAACTCTCTGCCGCGCGAAAGAAACAGATCAAACCCCTGGAAGAAAAAGTAAATAAAATGCTGGCCCAGGTGGGAATGCCCAATGCCAGGTTGAAAGTGGAAATCCATACCGGCGCCTTACAGGCCGGGGGGATTGATGAAGTGGAATTTTTATTTGACGCCAACAAAAGCCAGCAATTTCTGCCGGTTCGCAAAGTGGCCAGTGGTGGGGAACTTAGCCGGTTGATGCTTTGCATCAAATCACTCGTGGCAAAATCCATGGACCTGCCCACATTGATCTTTGACGAGATCGATACCGGGATTTCCGGGGAAGCGGCCAGACAGGTAGGCATCATCATGAAAGACCTGGCCCGTTCAAGGCAGGTTATTTCCATCACCCACCAACCACAGATTGCCGGAAAGGCCGATGCCCATTTCTTTGTTTATAAAGAAATCCGGGGTGATTCCGTGCGCACCAACATCAAAGAACTCTCCATGGATGAAAGAATAACCGCCATCGCCAAAATGCTGAGTGGTGAAAAGCCAACCGCCGCTGCCATGGAGAATGCCCGGGAAATGGTCGGTAATTGAACTTTACCTATTTTAGCCGCAAATTAATCGCTATGAGCAATAACCTCCTGAAAGGAAAGAAAGGCATCATCTTTGGCGCACTCGATGAAAAATCGATCGCCTGGAAAACGGCATTGAAATGTTATGAGCAAGGGGCAGAGATCGTATTGACCAATGCACCCGTGGCCCTGCGCATGGGCGAGATCAAGAAACTGGCCGAAGCTTGTGGCAATGCCCCGGTGGTTGGGGCAGATGTGACCAACATGGATGACCTTAAAAACCTTTTTGAAGTATCCATGAACCATTTTGGAGGCAAAGTGGATTTTGTACTCCATTCAATTGGTATGAGCCTGAATGTTAGAAAGGGCAAGCACTATACGGAAATGAATTATGAGTGGAACCAGAAGACCCTGGATATTTCAGCCATGAGCCTTCACAGGGTAATGAGGACAGCCTGGGATATGGATGCCATCAACGATTGGGGAAGTGTGGTAGCCCTTACCTATATTGCAGCCCAACGCGTTTTCCCCGATTATAATGAAATGGCCGATGCCAAAGCCCTTCTCGAAAGTGTAACTCGCAGCTTTGGGTATCATTACGGGGTGCGAAACAAAGTGCGGGTAAACACCATCTCCCAATCTCCCACCCGTACCACTGCCGGCAGTGGCGTAAAAGGATTTGACGGGTTTATCAACTATGCCGAAAAAATGAGCCCTCTCGGTAATGCCTCCGCCGATGATTGTGCCAACTATTGCGTGCTCATGTTTAGCGACCTGACACGCATGGTGACCATGCAAAACCTGTTTCACGATGGCGGGTTCTCCTTCACCGGAGTAACCGGCGATGTGATTATGGCCATGGAGAAAGAATAGGGATCTCGGGTTGAAATATTATTTATAAACTATTGATTATTAATAATTAATAATTGATATAATTTAATAAATAATTTCTGTTGGATTAAAAAAATCCCCTATTTTGCCGCACTACTAACGATTATGATACTAGGCAAAAAAATTGTGGTTGTCTTGCCCGCTTACAATGCTGCCCGTACGATCGAGATGACGTACAAGGAGATTCCCTTGGATATTGTGGATGAAGTAGTCCTGGTTGATGACCTCAGCCATGATGATACCATTGAGGAAGCCAGGAAACTGAATATCCATCACATCATCCGGCATGAAAAAAACCTAGGTTATGGTGGCAATCAAAAGACCTGCTACAACAAGGCGCGTGATCTTGGCGCCGACCTCGTGATCATGCTCCATCCCGATTACCAGTACAGTCCCCGTCTGATTCATAGTATCGCTTATTTGATCGCTCATGATGTGTTTCCGGTAGTGCTTGGATCAAGAATATTGGGGAAAGGGGCATTAAAAGGGGGCATGCCCCTTTATAAATATGTTTGCAACAGGGTGCTCACCTTTTTTCAGAATATCCTGATGAACCAAAAGCTTTCCGAATACCATACGGGTTACCGCGCTTTTTCCCGTGATATCCTCGAAGCCATTCCCTACGAACATAATTCCGACGATTTTATTTTTGATAACCAAATGCTGGCACAGATCTCCTATAAAGGGTTCCCAATTGGCGAGATCACCTGCCCCACCCGGTATTTCAAGGGTTGCTCCTCCATCAACCTGAAACGCAGCCTCGTATATGGATTTGGGGTGCTCAAAGTCAGCTTTCAGTACCGCATGGCCAAATGGGGGGTATTTAAACCGGCCTATCTCAATTTTGTGGAGAACGGGGGTCTTTTGAAAAAATAGAACCCATTCTTGTGATAAAGGAATTCCGCATCGGGGATATCCTCTTCTAAAAACTTCACCGATTTTACTCTACAGGAAATATACAGGGGTTTATCCAGGGCCCCCTTATACAACCAGGCTTTATCATAGAAACGCTGGTCGGCGGGTGGTTTCATTTTTCCATAGTAGTAGTAGGTATAGGTCTTAAAACCATAAGACAAATAATACGCATCCTTTTCCTGACAGGATTCCCAAAATTCAATATGCGCCCGCTGACTGATGGCTTCAATCCGGTTAATCAGGAAAAACAGGAAGGATTGGATATAAAGCGCGGTTCCCAAAAACAACAATAGAAAACGGGTACCTCCCCGCCATTTTGCCGGTCTTACCATAAACATTATCAGCACAGCAAGTAACAGGATTCCTGGCAATGCGCTCCAGGCGGTCCAGTTGGAAATGGCATCCAGGTTTTCCAGGGCAAACTGGTCCTTGCTAAACAAAGGTTTTATTTTTTCCAGGTTTAGTCCACCCCAGGTGATCAGCACCGGGGCCAACACAAAGGGCAGGGCGGAGAACCCCAGCGAGAATTTCAGCCATTTGGGTAAAGCCACTCCCTGGTACAGGATCCCATGCAATGACCAGGCGGCTAAAAAGGTCAATGGATAATACGCCAGGGAAGAATAGTGAACGATCTTGGTGGTGACCAGGCTGAAGAGGATCAATACCACGGAAAAAAGCACCTTCATCCAATACACCAGGTCAAGTTCCTTTTCTCCGGCATTCCCTTTAAATCTCCAACCGTGGATCATAAAACTGGAAGCCGGGAAACACCCAAAATAAAGCACGAGAAAATGGTAGAATAAAAACCCTTTTTGCCCGGCATCGGGTGTAGTGAGTAACTCCCATTGCCGAACCGTGAATTCACGAATAAATACCGCGCCATGCTGAAAATAATTGTATGTGAACCAAGTAGCCGTTGTCAGCAGGGTAACCAAACCCCAGCCAAGCAGGGACGGAATGGATACCGGGAACCTGAATTTCCTTGAAACCCAGAGGACCGCGATCATTAATCCGGTTACCAACAGGGCCACAGGCCCCTTGGTCAGGATGGCCAGTCCGGTAGAAATGCCACCCGCCATCACCCACCAAAAAACCCGGGCCCCTTCTTTTTCCTTTTGGGAAATAGTAAAGAGAGACAGTATCCCGGTAAAAATGAAAAAATTGAAATAGGGGTCGATGATTCCTGACTTAAAATATAAATGGGGAAGAAGGCTTCCAAAATAAGCCAGCGCCCAGAGCAGGCCAAACCGATGGTCTTTTATGCGTTTTCCAACAAGGTATAAAAAGGGAAGGACCACCATGGCCAAGAGGGCATTGGGCAAACGCGCGGCAAATTCATTGACCCCAAAACACTTCATGGAAATGGCCTGAAGCCAGAAGAAAAGAGGGGGTTTCTCTGTAAAGGAAGCAAACCCCATCTGGGGTTCGGCCCACTGACCAGATACCACCATCTCCCGAGCGATCTCGGCAAAATTGATCTCATCCCAATCAAATAAGTGCGTATTGCCAAGAAAGGGAATAAAGCAAATGGCCGCCAGCAAGGCAAGCAGAAGGCCAGTAGAACGGGATAGTTTTTGCACAGCCTGGTTTTGGTTTAATACCCCCGCCGGTGGCGGGGTGAGGGAAGATAAGGTTTTCTGCAGGCAGTCAAAAAAAAGACCGCTATCGAAGCGGTCTTTTTTGATAAAATCCATCGGTCAGTTAATATTCATCCTCATTGAACAGGAAGTCCTCCTGCGAGGGATAATCAGGCCAAATATCTTCGATACTCTCATATACCTCACCGCCTTCGTCTTCCCATTCCTGCAAATTTTCC
>JAYRZH010000015.1:0-48313 GCA_041916555.1 Chitinophagaceae bacterium
GAGCCCTGTCCCAGGGGAAGCGCCAGTACATAGGTATCCGCGTCAGTGCCGTTTCCCAATAATATTTTTCCTCCCAGGGCAATGGGCAATACAAACAGATTGATCAGCAGCAGGTATAGCGGGAATAGCCAGATGGCCTTGCGCACATGGTTTTCCTGTACATTTTCCACCACGCCCAACTGAAACTGTCTGGGGAGCAGGAGGATGGCCAGCATTGAAAGCATGATGAAGCTGGCCCATTGAATATAGGAGCTGTTTCCTTCTATGCGGAACAGGTGCGAAAGGGAAGTATCGGCCGCGGCTTTTGAGAGAATATCTCCAAACCCGTTGAATATCCCATAGGTGACAAAGACCCCAACGGCCAGGAATGCCACCAATTTGATCACTGATTCAAAGGCGATGGCGGCCACCAGTCCTTCATGTTTTTCGGAGGCATCAATGGAGCGCGTGCCAAAAAGGATGATGAATAAACTCAGGGCCAGGGAAAGATATAGCGCTTTATCGCTGAGTACATTTCCCAAACCGGGCGCCTCAGCAGGGGTTCCGGTCAGCACATCCATGCTCATGGAAATGGCTTTTAACTGCAAGGCTATATAGGGAATGATGCCGGTAACACAAAGCAGTGTGACTGCTACGGCCAGGGAAAAATTCTTGCCATAGCGGGTGGAAATTAAATCGGCAATGCTATTGATGCGTTGGGTCTTGCAGATACGGATGACTTTCCTTAGCAGGGGCCAGAACAGGGCAGCCATGATTGTGGGGCCGATGTAAACAGTCAGAAAGATCAGGCCTTGTTTAGAAGCCTGCCCCACACTACCGTAATACGTCCAGGCCGTGCAATAAACGGCGAGGGAGAGGGCATAGACATAGGGGTTATTGATCAGGCTTCTTCCGCGACGTAGTTTTCTTTCCGCATAGTAGGCCACCCCGAACAGGAGGAAGAGATAGCCAAGCGCGCTGATGATGACAACCCAGTTGCTCATACCTGTTTACGGTTTTTGCCTTTACGTTCGGCTGTTTGGTATAGCAGGATGATCCCGATCACCCACACCAGGAAGATATAGAAATAGGCCAGGGGTATGCCACGGACAAACAGGGGCTTATCGGCCAGGCTTAGCAGGGGATAGGTAAAGAGCGCGGTTAGGAGTATAGCCAGCAAGACAAACCGTTGCCGTTTAAGCCTGTCGGGCATAGCGGGAAATTTGGCATAAGTTAGGAATATATGGGGATTTTTTGATGGTAGGGTGAAGGATTTACCGCGAGGCCGCTAAGACGGGAAGTGGCGCAAAGAGAATCCTTGCGCCACTTCCCGTCTTAGCGTTAAACCCAATTAGTCTTCCTTTATATGCATATGATGTTCGGCATCTTCATAAATATCATACTCGCCTTTCAGAGAGTAATAGCCAAACACCAGTAGCCCTCCCACAATGATGGGGGTAAGAATAAAGGCATAAATGATCGCAGGGATCCTGTCCTCAGGCTTGGGACTTTCAAATTTTGGGATAGCCTGGGATACGATCAGGTAGTAACCGGCGGCTACTGCCAATGCGATCCAAACGAGGCCCATGTATTTTCTGATCTGGTTCATATAATTCGTTTATTGATTAATAGATTAATCTTCGATCCGGTTATCTTCCCCGTTAATATACAACACTCCGATGACCAAACACACTGCGGCAATGATAATGGGGTACCACAATCCTTCGAGGAAGGGTTTTTCATAAGGCAACTTCTCACCCAGTTTGGCGGCGGCTTCATTGGCCTGGGTGGCTTTGGTAGCCAGGAAGGTAGCCACTGCGGGCAACAATCCACCAAAGATACCATTACCGATATGGTAGGGAAGCGACATGGAGGTGTATCTGATCCGGGTGGGGAACATTTCCACCAGGAAGGCGGCAATGGGGCCATAGACCATGGTTACAAAAAGCACCTGGACAAATACCCAGAATACCAGTTTCCAGAAAGAACCTTTGTCAAGGGTCACTGTTTTAGTGGTCTTTATATCCTTGGCAGGATCGGCCTTGCTGGCATCCGCGTGAAGGGTTTCCTTTTTGACTTCTTTTAATTGTGTGCCATCGGAATAGACCTTATTGGTGGTGGTTGTGCGAATGGAATCACCGGCATGTTTGGCATCGGCTTCGGTGGTAATATTCACTTTGGCCTGGTCAACAAGTTCGGTTTTAACCTTAACACTACCGGCGTCATACATGGAGGAATAGATGTATCGGTAACTCAGGATGGCGATCAACATACCGATCATCATGATCCATTTACGACCGATCTTATCAGACAGGGCGCCAAAGATCACAAAGAAGGGTGTGCCAAAAAGCAGTGACCACATGATAAGTTTGCTTGCCTGGGATACATCCACACTCAGGGTATTTTGGATAAAGCTCAGCGCGTAAAACTGACCGGTGTACCATACCACGCCTTGTCCCATAGTGGCGCCAAACAATGCCAGTAAGACAAATTTGAAATTGAGCCGGTGACCAAAGCTTTCTTTGAGGGGATTAACTGATGTCTTTCCTTCTGCTTTTACTTTGGCAAAAAGCGGTGATTCCTTCATCCGCATGCGAATGATGATTGAAATAGCCACCATGATGATGGATATCCAGAAGGGAACACGCCAACCCCAGTCATTGAATTTGGATTCATTCATTGACCCTTTAACGGTGATGATCACCAGCAGGGATACAAAGAGGCCAACGGTGGCGGTGGTTTGAATCCAGGAGGTCCAGAACCCACGGCGTTCGGACGGTGAGTGCTCGGCCACATAGGTGGCGGCGCCGCCATATTCACCCCCCAGGGCAAGACCTTGCAGCAGGCGAAGGACCAGTACCAGGATGGGGGCCAAATAGCCAATGGACTCATAACTGGGAATACAACCGATAAGGAAAGTAGAAAGACCCATCAGCACAAGGGTCAGCAGGAAGGTATATTTCCGGCCGATCAGGTCGCCCAGTCGTCCAAAGAACAGGGCGCCAAAAGGACGGACCACAAAACCCGCCGCAAAAGTGGCAAGCGTGGATAAAAGGGCCAGGGTGGGGTTGCCCGAAGGGAAGAACTTGGTGGCGATGATGGTGGCCAAACTACCAAAGATGTAGAAGTCGTACCACTCGATCAGGGTCCCCACCGAAGAAGCGGCAATAATTCCCGCCAGCCCCTTTTTTTCAGATTGGAAACTCATAATAGTTGATTTTGTTTAAAGGAAAATATGTGTTTGAAGGGTTAGTTGTCCTTTTGAGCCATTGCGTACCGGATTACCACTTACGGTCTCGTACACGGGTCTTGTGCTGTATTGCAGGGTAATTTTCGCATTGTGCCCACTTACCAGGTAATTCAATCCCAGGTCCATTTGCCCGGATGCCTTTCCGATCCTGTCAAAGTTCTTATAGGTAAATGTAGCATAAGGCATGAAAGCAGTTCCATTTTTAAATTTAGGCAACAAATAGCCTACCTGGGTGTACCAGATATCGCCGGTGCCAATGGTGGGTTGCAGGTTGCCACCACCCGACCAGGAGGCTTTTGGATTATTGACAATAGTCTGCGTATTGGCATGCAGGTTCAGGATACCGATATTCCGGAGATAGTTCGGGCCATAATCTGAATGATAATAAACACTATACAGGTTCAGCGCAGTTCCTTTTGTCTTGTTAAGCGGCATATCAAGATATACATCCAGTCCCAGGTTGGTTTGCGCATGTTCCTCCACGGGAGCGGATACAGTAGGTTTGCTGGCGGTTACCCCTTTCTGATGGTACCATCCGGCGCCGATATTAAATACTTTCTTGGTACCCAGGTAGGAGCCCACAAAGAAGGGGAGCACATTGCTTTCCTTGTCTTTGAACATGATATTAAAGTATCCTCCGGTACTCCAATGTTCATTGAGCACATTGGTGGCATTGGCGCTAGTAACCGTGGCAGGGGCTACCCCGTACGCAAACGGTTTGTTGAGATGGACCCGGTAATCAAAACGGCCCAACTGCCCCTTGGCATACACACCCAGTTGACGGGCAAACTGATCGGTGGTTTCAATATTATACCAGTTGAAAATGGGGGCGTCCATGGTCATAAAGTTCAGCGTACTTTGGCTGCTGAGTCTTGATACGCCATTCCAGTAATGAAGCCCGGCACCAACATGGAACTTTACCGGTTTAACGGCAAATTCGGTCCAGGCATCATGGATGTAAAGTTGGGGACGTTTTCCCCCCTGGCCGGTGGCACTGGCCCCGGTACCCAATGAGCCGGCCCCTCCACCATTGGTAAAGCTCTGGTTATTGATACCCCAATGGCTGACGATCATAAAGCGAGGGGAAACCTGCGCCTGGATCAGAAAACGGGAGCGGCGAATGGCCATATCGTTAGAATTTTTCTGGTAGTTTCCATTGATATCAAGGGTGCCCGGATTGTTTTCAACATGGGTGATCCACATCTGGTGCCAGGTGATCAGGCGAATAAATTTCTGGCCTTTATCATCCAGCTTTAATACCATGGGCTTATAGCTGTGGTCGATCCCCGGGCTGGCATTACCCTGGGCGCCTGCCTGCAGAATGGCAAATACAGCTAAGGCAAGTGCAATCGTTTTTTTTGACATAGCAAGTAATTTTAGCTATGACCAAGATCAAACTTTAGATCGGTGCTTGCCAAACGTCGGGTATATTGCTGCTAAATGCTATACTTTTTAACCCACATTTTTCCTGAACCGCTCCCATTTGATCACCATGAATTTATCACCCAGCTCCGTGATCATGCAACCGGCGCTTTTCAGGCCTTCCTTGTCACGAAAAAAATCCAGTAATTCCAAATGGGAAAGCACTTTATAGGTAGGCCGGTATTCATAATTGGCCGGCGCTTTTACATTGTATTTTTTTACCCAGTTCATCACCGAAACATGGCTGATGCCCAGGATACGCTCGATTTCGCGGAAAGTCACCCCCTCCATATACAATTGCAGGGCCTTGATGACATAGTAAGGATCAATGTTCTTTCCTTCTTTTAATACCGTAAATGAATATTGGCAATTCTTGCAACGGTATCGTTGACGTCCTTTGACAATGCCGCTTTTGATCAGCTCTTCACCACGGCATTTGGGGCAGGCAATCTCTTTCATGGGAGGCTGTTTGAAGCAAGTTAATGGATTAGCTATATCATTTTAGCATAAATATACCAATTTACCAAAATAAGCTTTTCCCCCACATTGAATCTTCTTTACTTTTATTGCCTCAAAACGTTTGCCATGTCATATCCCTTTCAAATCAAGTCGGCCGATGAGTATCAGGCCGCGTATAAGAAGAGTATAGAAGACCCGGAGGGTTTCTGGGCAGAAGTAGCCGAAAGTTTTTATTGGAGAAAAAAATGGGACAAGGTACTCAACTGGAATTTTTCCGAACCCACCATTGAGTGGTTTAAGGGAGGAAAATTAAATATCACCGAGAATTGCATTGACCGCCACCTGGAGAAAATGGGGGATAAGCCTGCCATAATCTGGGAACCCAATAATCCGGAAGAGCGTACGCGGGTGGTGACCTATAACAGGTTGCATAAAAGGGTATGTCAGTTTGCCCAGGTTTTAAAGAACAACGGGGTGAAAAAGGGTGACCGGGTATGTATCTACATGGGCATGGTGCCTGAGCTGGCTTATGCGGTTTTGGGTTGCGCGCGGGTGGGTGCCATTCACAGTGTGATCTTTGGTGGTTTTTCCGCGCAGAGTATTGCCGACCGTTTGTATGATGCCAATGCGGAGTTTATTGTAACCTGTGATGGGGCTTATCGTGGTAATAAGGATATTCCATTGAAGAGTGTGATTGATGATGCGCTTATTGGAAACCGCACCATTAAAAAAGTCATTGTTTATACGCGTACACGCACTCCTGTTTCCATGCTCAAGGGACGTGATGTGTGGTGGGAGGATGAAATGGAGCATGCCGAGCACCAGGTGGAGCAGGATGGCAAAGTGCATTTCCAGGCCGAAGAAATGGATGCCGAAGATCCCCTGTTCATTTTATATACTTCGGGTTCAACCGGTAAACCCAAAGGGGTGGTTCATTCCTGTGGGGGTTATATGGTATATACCGGATATTCTTTTGTGAATGTCTTTCAATACCAGCCCGAGGATATTCATTTTTGTACCGCGGATATAGGTTGGATCACCGGGCATAGTTATATATTGTATGGTCCCCTGAGTGCCGGGGCTACCACCTTGATGTTTGAGGGGATTCCAACCTGGCCCGATGCAGGGCGTTTCTGGGATATCATTGATAAGTACAAGGTAAATATTCTCTATACCGCGCCTACGGCGATCCGTTCACTGATGGGATTTGGACTGGGTCATGTACATGGGCATAAACTGGATAGCCTCAAAGTGCTGGGTACCGTGGGTGAGCCCATCAACCAGGAAGCCTGGCATTGGTATGATGAGAACATAGGAAAAGGGAAATGCCCCATTGTGGATACCTGGTGGCAAACCGAAACCGGGGGCATATTGATCTCCAATATGGCTGGTGTGACCCCGGCCAAACCGACCTATGCTACACTGCCATTGCCGGGGGTGCAACCTATTTTGGTAGATGAGAATGGAAATGAAGTACATGGTAACAATGTGAGTGGTAACCTTTGTATCAAATTTCCCTGGCCTTCGATCATACGCACCACGTATGGCGATCATGAACGTTGCCGCACCAATTATTTTTCAGCTTATCCCAATTTATACTTTACCGGTGATGGCGCTTTGCGGGATGAACATGGTAACTACCGGATTACCGGCAGAGTGGATGATGTATTAAATGTCAGTGGCCACCGCCTGGGAACAGCCGAAGTAGAGAATGCGATCAACATGCACGCGGGGGTGGTGGAAAGCGCTGTAGTGGGTTATCCGCATGACATCAAAGGGCAGGGCATATATGCCTATGTGATCTATGAGCATGTGCATGGGGATGAGAACCTCACGCGACAGGATATTTTACAAACCGTAACCCGGGTGATCGGTCCAATTGCCAAACCGGATAAGATCCAGTTTGTACCTGGTTTGCCCAAAACCCGTTCCGGAAAGATCATGCGGCGTATCCTGCGCAAGATTGCTGAAGGGGATATGGACAACCTGGGGGATACCACTACCCTGTTGGATCCCGGGGTGGTGGAGGAGATCAAACGGGGCAGGATATAAAAGGTTAAGAATGAAGGCCCTGAACGGAAATACACGACCAATTTAGAAACTTCCTTTTTAAAAATTATTTTTGAAGGCTGCCCCTACCAGAGGACGGCCTTTTTTTAATGAAACCTACCCGGAAAAACAGTTTTTTGAGGACCACCTTGCGCTGGGTCTTTCGTGTATTGATCTTTCAGTTTGTACTGATCAATATCGCTGCCGCTTTTCATGCCCACCGGCTTACCCATTTTTATTCCGACAAGGCTGTTTATGAACAACAGGGTTCACAGGGGACTATCTTTTTGCGTACCTGGCGGTTGATGACCGGAAAAAGGCTGCCACGCACGCCTGTGCAATACAAACCCCTTACCTCCTTTGAGAATGTTTCGTTCACCTTAAAGAACGGGAAAAAGATAAGCGCCTGGTATATACCGGCCGATACGGCGAAGGGAACTGTTATCCTGGTCCATGGGTTGGGGTCCAATAAAGGGCATCCGTTAAATGAAGCCTCTGAGTTCAGGGCTATGGGTTATAATGCCCTGTTGGTCGATCTGCGCGCGCATGGGGAGAGTGAGGGCCAGGCCTTCTCGATTGGTTACAAGGAAACGGAGGAGATCAAACTCGCGTATGATTATCTCCAGGGACGAGGAGAAAAGAATATTATTTTCTGGGGAATGTCGGTTGGCGCCGTAGTGATGACCAAGGCGATTGCCGATTATGACCTGAAGCCATCAAAATTGATCCTTGAAATGCCCTTTGGGTCTTTGCAGTATCATTTGCGCAGCCGCGCGAGCAATCTTGGTTTTCCGGAGGAACCCTTTGCATTCTTTGTCACTTTTTGGGTGGGATTGGAACAAGGGTATTGGGGATATGGTTTCAAAACAGCGAAGTATGCCAGGAAAATTGATTGCCCGGTATTGGTACAATGGGGGCGGCAGGATGATTATGTACGTGAAGTGGAAGTAAGGTCGGTATTTGATGCCATACCGGTTGCCAATAAGAGATTGGTGATATACGATAAATCCGGGCATGTACCATTGTGTTGGTCGGAGAATGAGAAGTGGGTGGGGGAGGTGGAGGAATTTCTAAATAAAAAATAAGGAGACAGAGAAAATTCATTTTTGGATATTCCCGCTATTCGGAGTGTTGCTATACCTCTTCAAAAATTAGAAGGACGCTGGCCGTAGTCTTACAATCAATAGTGGCTATCAATCTTAAGGCACCAGACTACGGCCAAGTAAGAATCTTCTCTTTGCTTTTGAATATATATACTCCCTAGCGTGTAGATAAAAATTGCTAACAGAGGCATTGGATTTTGGGTGAAAAGGATAAAGTTTTCCGTGATTTTTCGGAACTTGAAGTGGTGAAAGAAGCAGCCAGAGAGAGGCGGAAAAACGGAAATTTTATTTGAGTAGCTTCAAGGGAGAATACTGAATGGGCCGTAGTCGGGGGAACTAATATTGTTGGAGTTTGGCGATAGTAAGACTACGGCCAGCGGATTTCTGAGTTTTGAAGAGGTTGTGGAAGACTCAGGAGAGCGGGGAAGACCTAAAATCAATCATAAGGGATGGAAGAGAGAGTTTGTAATTAATTAAACATTTTCAAATGAATAAGAGACTAATATCGATATTTTGGATTGTAAACGTCGCTATTTTGGGTGTATATTTTGTACATTATTTTTTCAATCAAGACAGAGTAAACTTGCTTGAAAAAGCATCCACAGTATTGTATGAAACTGTATTACCTTTCTTTAATATAGCTCTGTCATTAGTGGTAATAGGGTTATTTTTCTTTAATACGAATTACAGAGGAAGGGTTCAGTTTAAGTTTGATAAAAGCTTCAGGTATTTATTTATCCTGCTATTAATCAGTATTACATTGAACACAACAAAGAGCATTGATGACCCTAATTTTCTTTTTTATTTTGCAACAGTTGTTTTTTTTGCAGTCTGTTCATCTTTGAACTACAAGGAAATAACCTTACCTACTGAATAACGAAGTATAGCAATATAAAGCCGCAGTGATGCGGCTTTTGTTTTAATGAGCATATGTTTTTTTAGCTTTGTGATCTCTAAGGAAAGCATCAATGAGAGCGAACAAATGAGCCTTATCTTCTGCAGGTAATTTATGTATATCAGTGATCCGGTTTACAATTTGTTTTCCAGCAGTTGGTTAGTATTGCCAGCCAGGTAATCTAAAGACACTTCCAGCGTATCCGGAATTTTTGCAGCCACTTCAATCGAGGGCTTTACTTCATTGCGTTCATATCTACTCCCCGCTATCTTGAGTGTTGCTATACCTCTTCAAAACACAGAAATCCGCTGGCCGTAGTCTTACAATCAATAGTAGCTATCAATCTTAAGGCACCAGGCTACGGCAAAGTAAGAATCTTCTCTTTGCTTTTGAATATATATACTCCCTAGCGTGTAGATAAAAATTGCTAACAGAGGCATTGGATTTTGGGAGAAAAGGGTAAAGTTTTCCGTGATTTTTCGGAACTTTAAGTGGTGAAAGAAGCAGCCGGAGAGAGGCGGAAACACGGAAATTTTATTTGAGTAGCTTCAAGGGAGAATACTGAATGAGCCGTAGTCGGGTGAACTATAATTGTTAGAGTTTGGAGATAGTAAGACTACGGCCAGCGGGGGCATCAATATGACTTTGATATTGGCAATATGGGCGACGATAGCAAAGTGCAAGATGAAAATAATCCAGCTGAAATTAGGGCAGTTTATTTGGAAAATTTAGCTCGTTATATAGAAAAGTTAAAGAACAGAACAAAATATGGCGGTATGATTAAGCCTCAATTACTAAATAATCCTCCCAATAATAAAATGCCAAAGCTCGATAGCGGTGGTTAGATTGGGCCGAATGGACAAAGATTGGAAATGCCGAAAAAAGGAAATCGTTTATGAGAAAAGCAATTATCATTAGTGTGTTATTTTTTTTGACTTATTGTTCAAGCCCTCATAACAATAATTATTTTGACTTGTATCAGGTGGATAGAATAGCGCAATCATCTTTGATAGAACCACCATCTGCTGTTATTAGTTTTACACCAGTTTATGTTATTGGGAGTAATGATAGTATCTCTGTAACCAAGTTCGAGAATCTTCAAAGGGTTTATCAAGTTATTTATTTGAATAGATACTCAAAATTTTCTGATTTTTTATTTGACGCCTTGAATCAGAGGATTGAACTTGATACTCAAAGCCCCCAAACCCATTTATATTACTCACAGACTTTTTTAAGTGACCCTGGTATAAGTCGCCTTTATAAAGAAAAAGGACTTAAAGGGATCACTGAGAAGTATTGCTTTAAAGGCAATGGCTTTTATAAATTGAAAAGAGGAACTTTGACGTTAAATGAAATTAATTCTATTTCTTATTATTTTTTTATTAATCAATACATCAGGGCTGATGATAATTATGGGGCTTCAATTAATTTTGAGAGGCTGCCTTAAGGTTTAAAAAAGAGATAGCTTAATTAGCAGCTTTACTTATTTACTCTGCATAAGCCTTCTTGGCTTTAGCATCAGTTAACCACGCTATCCGAAGCTTATCCATTTCAAATTAAGTTCATCAGTCGGACCCCCGCTATCCGTAGCGTATCCATTTCAAAATTAGTTCATTGCTGGCGGTAGCCGCAGGCTACCGCCAGCAATGAACTATATTTGGGATGAGAAGATAGGCTAAGGACAGCGGGGCGCATAACTCGAATATGATGCATGCTGGAGATAACAATTCTTATGATGAGAATGGTAAATACCATGAGGAACGTATAATGGTTCCTTCCGGCATAAATATATTGTCAGAGTATATACCTTCGGGAAAGCCTCTTAAAAATTATATTACATCACCGATTAATCAACAGCCAGCAAATAAAGGCCAAAACACTATATCTATTAAGCAAATGTATATTCATCGTTTTGGGAACAATACTCCCAAAGCTACTTTGACAGTAGATGAATAATCAAGTTGAACAATTCTAAATAGCTTGTATGCCAAAAACAATAAGTGTTGTTTATAAAGTTTTTATTTGTTTTTCATTATTTGCTTGTAACGATAAGGTCCCTCAGTCTCAGGAAATAAGTGGCGTGTCTGAAGAGAGAAGTGATACAGCAACACTAGTAAGGCTTGCAATAAGAACTGCAATTTATCATGGAAATTTACCTGGTATAGAAGCAGTAATTAAGAATGATTCAGTTTTTGTTACAAGTGATTCTTCATATTTTCAATTTATTCCTCGAGTACTTGATACTCTTAATTTTAAAATAGTCAGTCAGAGTGAAATATGTTCATTATTGAGTAAGGATTCATCAAGGAATTATTTGTATATAAGAGCACTAGAAAGGATAGATAGTAGTTATTATATAAGCATTCAAAACTTGAATTGTAAGCCGTATGGTGGTGGGGGTGCCATTGGAATTTATTTATCCAAAATCAACGATTCTATTGTTGTCAAAAGCCACACGAGTTCTTCAATAAATTAATTCCATTCTTATGGCAACATTTTCAATTATCTGGTTTTTAAACAAGAATTAACACTTTCAACAAAACAAATTTCTTGAACCCCCCGCTATCTTGAGTGTTGCTATACCTCTTCAAAACACAGAAATCCGCTGGCCGTAGTCTTACAATCAATAGTAGCTATCAATCTTAAGACACCAGACTACGGCCAAGTAAGTAGCCGGGAAACACCTGCTGTGCGAGACCTCTGGTCTCGCACAGTAGAGAAAATTCATTTTTGAATATTCACCTTCGCCCCGCTATCCGGAGTGTTGCTATATCTCTTCAAGAATTAGAAGGACGCTGGCCGTAGTCTTACAATCAATAGTAGCTATCAATCCTAAGACACCAGACTACGGCCAAGTAAGTAGCCGGGAAACACCTGCTGTGCGAGACCTCTGGTCTCGCACAGCAGAGAAAATTCATTTTTGGATATTCACCTTCGCCCCAACAGGCAGGTAGGCATACAACTCCTCCACATCTTTATTCTTCATCGATATACATCCCAGGGTCCAGTTATTATACCGGTCGATCTGATAGTCCTCATTGGGCCAGGTACCATGAATACCGATGCCGCCTCCAATGGTGGCGTTTTTAGGAATCTCGCCCTTTGCCTTTCTCTTCTTGAATTTTTCCCAGCTATCCTTGGTGGGATAATCGATCGCCATAAAACGATACCATTTATCATGGATCCGCTTTGAGGTGATGCTGAAACTTCCCTCCGGGGTATTTCTGTCGCCTTCCATTTTTTTATCGGCCAGGCTCTTATTTCCAAATACGACAGGATAGGTTGCATACCAGCCATCATCATCATACACGGATAATTCGTAATCGGATTTATCGATCACGAGTTTTACCGTTCCCCGTGGCAGGGAGGTTTTACGAGCGCTCACTTTGGTGGCGCTGCGCTCCACCGAACTTGGTTTGGCAACGGATGCCGGTATAAAAGCGGAGGTGCCGAGGGCCGCCGCTGCGAGAAAAAGGGATTTCATGAAGCTACTCCTTTGGTCCAGTAAGGCGTCAAACGACGTGCCAGACGAGATTATTTTTGGGAATTTTGGCTTTAACTAAATTTTCAGAAGAGGGGGTCTGCCTAAAAGTCCAGAAGGCACGGAACAATATCTTCCGTGCCTTCTGGGATCTGTGAAAGAATATCTTTAGAAATGGCTAAGCCTGAACCCTACGGTATAAGGCGTCATATCCAATCCGCCTTTATCCCACATATTATCCATCGCATAGCTGCCATAGAGTTTAATGGGTCCCAGGGAGAGTTCTCCGATATAGGAGAGTTTCCAGCGTTTCAGGTCAAAATCATTATGGACCTTATCCTTGTCACCATCTCCTTTGGTTTTGAAGCGGGAGGAGTACAGGTACCCGCCACTCACACCGGCGCTAAATCCAAACCCTCTTTTCCTGTCGGGGGTGAAGTTAAAGTTCAGCATGATGGGAACGGTCAGGTAATCGGCTGCGAGTTTGGCTTTTTTGACCTCATCGGTGGCCAGGGCAAAGAGTGTCGGGTTGCGGCTCATACGCATCCGGGTATCATCAAAAAAGTAGTTATTGAGTTCCAGTCCCAACCCGTATTTCAGGTTAACCCGGTGTTTGATCAGGTTTAACCGCTGCATAAAGAACCAAACGTTCACGCTGCGGGATTTTCCGGCTTTGAGTTTAAAATGATCCTCATTCAGACCCGGGGCTACGGCAGCCGGGTAGGTGGTTTTATCATTGTAGTTAGCAAAACCGATATCAAAGATCCACCAGTTGGTAGATACATTGGCCGGTTTCTCGCGGTTACGACGGGGGATGCGGTAGGTTCTGGAACTATCGCCATCATCATTATGACCACCCTTTTTACGAATGATGATCATGCCACCGATACGGATGGTATCGGCTGTTTCTGTTTTTGTAGAGTCAGATTGGGCAGATCCGAGCAAGGTCATGCATACAGCCAGACAGAGTAAAAGTGTCCTTTTCATGGTATTCAGTTTGAAAAAATTAGTTGGAATATTATTTCAGGCTAACCGCGAAACTGCCTATCAGCAATTTGTTGTCATCGGTCGTGGCCTGGATGTTGGTTGTTTTTTCAAAGAGCCGGGTAACTTTCCGGAGCAGCCCGCGGGATCTTTTATTACCATCATCTGTTAAGTTATACGAAGTATAGGAAGGATTTGTTACAATCCCGTTGTTAACAGTTAGTGAAGGGTCAAGCGTATTGGCAGCCCCCTGAATAGGATCGGCCTTCATTACCTGGCGATCAGGGGCAACGGTTGTATTCACCGGATCAAGGGTGGCATACACCGCCTTGTTAGCATCCTGGTCGTTGGTACCAGCGAAATTCCTGGGCTTGGGTAAATTATTCAGGTTGCCTTTGTCAACCAGGTACACAGGTTTCTGTTCCTTTGTGTTAACAGAGGGTACTCCCTTGGGTTTAACAGAGGGGTTAACTGTTGATGTTTGATTATCGGTTTGACTGGCACTTGCGGGGTTTTGCTGATCCTCTTTAGCCAAAAGTGCCTCTTCCGTGGAATTATCTTTATGTTCATTTACTGGCTTAGTGCCAATGATATTAGCCGGCTTATTCCCAGCCAACGCGTTGCTTTCTTCCTTATCCCCATTGCGCAGCAAAAGCAGGGCGCTGGTACTAACGGTGAGCAGGAGTACCGCAGCCACGGCCATTCTTTTCCAGGTGAAATAGATCACACGGGCAGGCTCCTTCTCTTCTTTGTATAATGATTTCTTATCCGGGAAAATGATACCCGTATCAGGTTGCAGCAGGGTATTTCTATAAATGGAAAGTTCTTTTTGAAGGATCGGGTCTGTTTCAAGCTGCTGTTCAAAAGCCAATTTTTCAGACGGATTTAATTCACCATCAATATACAGGAGTAATTTTTCTTCCCATTCAGGGCTAAGGGACGAGCCGGAATGACGGTAAAGAATTTCTTTTGGTTCAAAGCGAATGGAATCATCCGGAATCAAACGGGCCTGGTTCAACATCTGCAACTCTTCATTCAGGTCGGGATGGGCCTGGGCAAAAGCTTCCACAGCCTGACGTTCTTCCTGGCTCAGTTCATTGTCCACATACATCAGGAAGTACAGTTCGTAATTATTGAGGTTGATGTTCATGTTGCGCCGCTTTTCTTTTAAATAACATTTTCAGGACTTCCCAAATACGATCTGAGTTGCGTGCGGGCCCGGTGAAGATACACTTTAACCTGGCTTTCACTTAACCCGGTGATCTGACCAATTTCATCGTAGCTATATCCTTCATAATCTTTTAACAACACCAGGGAACGCTGGGTCTCACTCAGCCGGTTCAGGGCCTCATGCAAAACCTTGCTTACCTGGATCCCGGGGGCGTTTGTGACACGGGTGTTTTCGCCAAATTCCTCTTTTAACTGAACCCTTTTCCCCTTCCGGATATGATCGATCATCTGCCGGTAAGCTACTGTAAAGAGGTAGGATTTGCTTTTCACCGGATCAATCTCTTCCCGGTGTACCCACATTTTTTCAAAAGTGGACTGCACCACATCCCGCGCGTCTTCCTCATGCCGAAGGTTTTTCAGGATGAACCGGTACACGTTGTCCGCATAGTTCGTTACACATTCGTTGTATTCCCTTTCAGTCATAAACAGTGGTCGTTGCTAAATTACGTAAGGACTCATGACTTTTCAGTCATTTGTAATACGTTCCACGAGCAAAAAAGTTACAATCTAAGGTAAAAAATAAAGCCTTGATTATTAAGGCATTGCACTTAAAGAGGACATGAATTGGCGGGGTAGGCTCTCCCAGATCATTTCGCCGGCGCCATTGCTTCCTTCTTGTTCTAAACTGCAATCGGTAGGCTGCGAAACAGGTGAAGGGTTGTCAATACCAGTCGCGGCAAATGATAAGAACACCAGCGTGGTGGCCACCAGAAATCCGATCAGGCTGATTTTCAAGTAATTCTTACGACTCATAGCCGGTTGGTTTATTCATTAGACGAACGTTGAAAGTATTTTGTTACATTATTTTTGAAAGAGATTTGATTTACCGCAGAGAACAGATTCACCGCAGAGAACAAGAGGACACAGAGGACCGCAGAGATTATAAAGAATAGACCTTAAATAGTATTTAATATCTCTGCGTAACTCCGCGTTCTCTTGTTCTCTGCGGTGAATCTGTTCTCTGCGGTGAATTCGTTCTCTGCAGTGAATCATCTTATCTTCGCCTCCAAAACAAACGACAGTTTATGAACGAAAACTTTGCCCAACGCATTGCAAAAGAAGTGAATGAGATCCGTGAAGCAGGTCTTTTTAAGACAGAAAGGATCATCAGCAGCCCCCAGGGGGCAGAGATCGAGGTATGGGGTAAAAAAGTGTTGAATTTTTGCGCCAATAACTACCTGGGACTATCCTCCCACCCCAAAGTGATCGAAGCTGCCCATAAAGCGATTGACCATCGGGGATATGGCATGAGCAGTGTGCGATTTATCTGTGGTACCCAGGATATTCATAAAGAGCTTGAGGCCAAAATATCAGCCTTTCTTGGAACAGAGGATACGATTCTTTATGCTGCCGCCTTTGACGCCAATGGGGGCGTGTTTGAACCCTTGTTCAATGAGGAAGATGCCATCATTTCCGATGCGCTCAACCATGCCTCCATCATTGACGGGGTTCGTTTATGCAAGGCGCAGCGCTTCCGGTACGAACACAACAATATGGATGACCTGGAAATGAAGCTTAAAGAAGCGGCAGGTTGCCGGAGCCGGATCATTGTGACCGATGGGTCATTTAGCATGGATGGCACCATTGCCCAATTGGATAAGATCGTGGCGCTGGCAGAGAAGTATGACGCGGTCATCATGGTGGATGAATGTCATTCCAGCGGTTTTTTGGGTAAAACAGGTCGTGGCACCCATGAATACCGGGGGGTAATGGGCAAGATCGATATCATCACCGGTACCCTGGGTAAGGCCCTGGGTGGCGCTTCGGGCGGATTTACTTCCGGTCGAAAGGAAGTCATCGAAATGCTGCGGCAGAAATCAAGACCCTACCTGTTTAGCAATACCCTGGCACCCTCCATTGTAGGTGGTTCCATTGCCGTGCTTGACATGCTGACTGAAACCACTGAATTAAGAGATAAACTGGAGTTTAACACCAAATACTTCCGGACAAAAATGACCGAAGCAGGGTTTGATATCAAACCCGGCGACCACCCCATTGTACCCATCATGCTGTATGACGCGGTACTGGCCCAAACCATGGCCTCCCGCCTACTGGATGAGGGCATCTACGTTATCGGGTTCTTCTTCCCGGTGGTAGCCAAGGGCCAGGCCCGGATCCGGGTACAGCTTAGCGCCGCGCATAGCCAGGAACACCTGGACCGTGCGATAACCGCCTTTACCAAAATCGGGAAAGAACTGAAGGTAATAAATTCATAATTAGATAATTACACGGGTTTCTCGCGGCGGGCGCAGAGAGATATGCGGTCGCGGCGGCCTTACTCTTTTCGAAAGACAGGCTGCCGCCGCGTTCGCCCCAATCCTTGCGCCCGCCGCGAGAAACCCCGTGAATTCTTTCCTAAAAGCTATGAAAAGCAATTTCCGCGTATTATTTTCGTTTTCCTACTGATGACCCAACTCTACAGATCCTTCCTTTGAACCGACCGCATTAGTTCACCCAGAAAATTTGTTGATGAAAAAAGTAATTCTCGCCCTGGCAACAGGCGCTGTATTGTTGGTTATGTTCTCCTCCTGTACCTCCATGCGGAAGGATTGCAATGGTGTTAAACACTATAAAACCAGGAACGGTATTTATATTTAAGCCATAGTTTTTGTTGGTAACTTTGCCGGAAAAATTTCCATGGGACGATTCAGTTTCCTGTTAATTTCCGTCATCACCCTGCTCTATTCCTGCCGGCCTAATAACGTTAAGGTCGATACTTCCCTGCAACAGTATTTTACCGATAACCAGGTGAAAGGGGTATTTGCCATTTTTGACAATGGCACGGGTAAGATTACAGTATCCGACCGTGACCGGTATTTTGACAGTGCCTATGTACCGGCCTCCACTTTTAAGATCGTCAATTCCCTGATCGGTCTTCAGGAGGGGAAGATCAGCAGCGATACCATGACCATTCCCTGGGATGGGGTTGTACGTAACCGTCCCGAAATAAATAAAGACCTCACGATGATAGAGGCCTTCCGGGTTTCCTCTCTTCCGTATTACCAGGAAGTGGCCCGTCGCATCGGCCAAAAACGCATGCAGTTCTGGCTGGATAGTATCGGATATGGCCAACGCTATGGTAAACCGGTATTAACCGGCCCTATCGACTCCTTCTGGTTAAATGGTGTGGTGAAAGTGACCCCCGATGAACAACTGGGATTGGTCAAGATGCTGTATTTTAACCAGCTTCCATTTTTTCATGTGTACCAGGAATCAGTGAAAAAGGCCATGCTGTTTGAAGACAATACCAATTACCAGCTTAGTTATAAGACCGGATGGAGTTTTTGGGATGAAAAAGAAAACCGGCATATCGCCTGGATTACCGGTTGGATCGTGGAAAACAAACATCCTTATTTCTTTGTCCAAATGATTGAATCTTCCAACAGGGATCAGGATTTGCCATCGGTGCGGATGAAGATATTGAAGGATATTTTGAAGAAGCTGGGGTTCTTGGAAGGGAAGATGTGATTCTATTCTCTGCGGTAAAAAAAACTTTAGCATAATCCTTGCTATACACCCCGCGTGAAGCTTCATTTCCAATATTTTCAGGGTCTCTGGCTGCTGGCCGCCATTGGGATTTTTATCCTCCTTTATACCCTTTATATACTATGGAAAAAAAGGGTTGCCCACCAAATGGGTGACCCCGCGCTTATCCGGCAATTGACTTCCACCCATTCCCCATTTCGCCAATACCTCAAATTCATTTTATTGATCATTGCCTTTGCCTCCGGAGTGCTGGCCATCATGAACCTGCGTAAACCCGGTGGGGATGCGGGTGGAGAAAGAAAAGGAATTGATGTGGTGATCGCTCTTGACGTGAGCAAAAGCATGTGGGCCCGCGACCTTAACCCCAACCGGTTGGAAGCAGCCCGTCAAATGGTCAATGAACTCATTGATAAAATGCCGGATAACCGAATCGGCCTGGTGGTATTTGCCGGTAAAGCCTATTTACAAATGCCCCTGACCTCGGATCATTCGGCAGCCAAATTATTTGTCAATACCGCCGACCCGAACAATATCCCCCAGCCTGGAACTGTGATCAGTGAAGCCATGAGAACCTCGGCGCTTGCCTTTAATAATAAAGAAAGGAAATTCAAATCGGTGGTGCTGGTATCAGACGGGGAAGACCATGACCCCAATGCCCTGGCCACAGCCCGGGAAATGGCGGATCAGGGAATCATGATCAATACAGTAGGCATCGGGTCGGTGCAAGGCTCGGCCATCATTGACCCGGCTACCGGACAACCAAAACCCGATGCCATGGGCCAGCTTATTACCAGCCGGCTTAACGAAACAGCTTTGCGCGAGATCGCCTCCACCACCCATGGTGTCTATATAAAAATGGAGGATCCTGGCCAAACTGTCAACTCCCTGATGGAACAACTGAGTAAAGTGAAAAAGGAAAACCTCAGCGATATTTCACTCATTAATTTTACCAGCTATTACCTCTGGTTTGGCATTCCAATGTTTGTTCTTCTGCTTATTGAATTATTGACCGGTGATAGAAAAAGGGAAAGAATTAAACCTTTCCGTAAACCTGCTGCCCGGCTTGTCAGCCTGATCTTGTTGACAGGTCTGCTATCAAGTGGAACCATTTCAGGACAAACAAACCTTAACCAGGCAAATCAACTATACCGGACCGGTCAATATAAGGAAGCTGAAAAAGCCTACAAAGCTATCAGTGAGTCGCAACCCCAACATGAAAAAGCAAGATACAACCTGGCCCTGGCTCAGTTCAAGCTGGGCCAAAAAGATTCGTCCATTTCCACCTTTGAAAAAGGGATATCGCTGTGGGAGGATGCCGGGCTTAAATCCAAATCCTACTATAACCAGGGGGTAATTAAAACATCTGAAGGAAAACTGGAAGAGAGTATTGAAATGTATAAGCAGGCGCTACGACTAAACCCGGCAGATACCCTGGCCAGGGAAAACCTCCAAAAAGCCCTGCTTGAAAAGAAGCGACGGGATGAAAAAAAGAAGGAAGAGAAAAAGCCCCCGCGCAAAGATCCACCCCCACCATCACCTGCCCCGCCTAAAATGAACCCCAGGCAGGCACAACAAAAGTTGAAGAACCTTCAACAAAAAGAGCAAAAAACCCAGCAAAGACTCCAGAAAAAACCCCAGGCATCAGGGGGATATGAACGGAAAGATTGGTAAACATCACGCCGCTTTCTTTGTTAGTTTTGTACCATCGCACCAAAGTGGTATCCCATCATGCAATTTTATGCTGAATCCCTGAGCCGGTATGCACGGTTGAAGACTAAAGAAGTAAGGATAGGTGACCTGTTGCTTGGCAATGGCCACCCGATCCGGGTGCAAACCATGACCACCACCGATACCATGGATACCCTGGCCACCGTGGAGCAATCCATCCGGTGTATTCAAGCAGGCGCAGAGCTGGTCAGGATCACCGCCCCTTCCAAAAAGGAAGCGGAAAACCTCCAGGCCATCAAAGATGAATTGCGAAAAAGAGGTTATCATACCCCGCTTGTGGCGGATATCCATTTTACCCCCAATGCCGCGGAAATCGCCGCTCGGATAGTGGAAAAGGTGCGGGTAAACCCAGGCAACTATGTTGATAAAAAGAAGTTTGAACAGATCGAGTACACCGATGCTGAATATGCCGAAGAGATCGACCGCATCCGGGAAAGGTTTACACCCCTGGTAAAGATCTGTAAGGAATACGGTACAGCCATGCGGATAGGAACCAATCATGGGTCCCTAAGTGACCGTATCATGAGCCGTTACGGAGATACGCCGATAGGTATGGTGGAAAGCGCGATGGAGTTTCTGCGTATAGCCAGGGCCGAATCCTATCACAACATCATCCTGAGTATGAAATCAAGCAACCCGCAGGTGATGGTTCAGGCCTACCGTCTGCTGGTGCGGACCATGGTTGATGAGTTTGGGGAGTCTTATCCGCTGCATCTTGGGGTGACCGAGGCGGGTGATGGGGAAGACGGACGGATTAAATCTGCCATTGGCATCGGCACCCTGCTGGAGGATGGCATTGGAGACACCATACGGGTATCCCTGACCGAAGACCCTGAATTTGAGATTCCTGTTTGTAAGGACCTGGTTAAACGTTACTCCGCAGGGATGCAGGACACACCAGACCGTGTCCCTGCCGTTCAAAAACCCGGATACGATCCTTTTACTTATAAAAGACGTGACACCATTTCCATTCGGAATATCGGCGGGAGTCAGGTCCCTGTGGTAGTGGCGGACCTTTCCCGGCTTCACCCAATACAGCCAACTCATTTGGAGAGTATCGGATACCGCTATGATGCGATTACTGACAAATGGAGTATTGGTGATGCGGCAGCCGATTATCTTTTTACCGGAAACCAGGTCCTGAACTTTGAATTACCCGGCACACTGTCTGTGATCACTTACCCGGCTACCTGGGAGGAAATGAGCGCCAATCCGTCTTACTTCCCCATTTTTGACGCAGCCGGGTACATACAGGCCGAAAAAAAGCACCCGGTATTGAATTTTGTGATGCTTGACTGCTTTAATGATGACACCCCGGTTAATGATTTTTCTTATCTGGATGAATTGGCCAACGATCCTGCCGTAGTATTGGCCCTGAGCAGCAAAAACAAGAATGCGGTACAATCTATCCGGCGCATGATGATGGAATTGTTGAACCGGGGTATTCGCAATCCGGTCATCCTGATCACGGATAGTGCGGGACAGACCCCTGATGAACATCTGATTCATTTTGCCACCGAAACAGGTGCCCTTTTCCTGGATGGTTTAGGCGATGGTATCTGCCTGGGTTATACCGGTTCTGCTAAAATGGAAAGCACACAGGTAAGCGGGCGGACCTACCTTCCCGTAAAAGATATCTATCAGTTCACCAATAATACGGCCTTTAGTATTCTGCAAGCCACCCGCACCCGTATTTCAAAAACAGAGTATATCAGTTGTCCCAGTTGTGGCCGCACCCTTTTTGACCTTCAGGAAACAACCGCGCGTATTCGCGCAGTCACCAACCACCTCAAAGGGGTAAAGATCGCCATCATGGGATGTATAGTTAATGGTCCCGGTGAAATGGCCGATGCGGATTTTGGTTATGTAGGCAGCGGACCAGGTAAGATCACCTTGTATAAAGGGAAGGAAATTGTAAAACGAAATGTGGACAGTGTGGTAGCAGTGGATGAACTGATCGGGCTTTTAAAGGAACATAATGCCTGGACTGAACCAAACCCAACATCATGAAGCGCTCTGCCTGGTTTTACTTATTCTGGCTGGTCTTTCTGACAGATCTTATAGCCGTTGCTATTGAACAACCGGCGATCCGCTATGGCACGAAGCCCTTGCTGATGGTGACCTTGTTTCTGACCTTAATGGCGGAAACCAAAGGCATCAAGAACACCCTTCGCCGGTGGATAACAGGCTCCCTGTTCTTTTCCTGGCTTGGGGATATCTTCCTGATGTTTGAATCCAGCAATGGCAACTTCTTTATCTTGGGATTGTCATCTTTTTTAATAGCCCATATCGCCTATATCACTTTATTTTTCAATATTGCCCGAAGGGAAAAAATAGCAGAGAACCGCTGGTTGCTGGTTCCTGTACTGGCCTATTATGTGGTGATGATGCGGATACTTACTCCGCATTTGGGAGACATGGTTTGGCCCGTGCGGATCTATGGGGCTGTCATCAGTGCCATGTTGTTGCAGTGCCTCCCGCTTTTCAAGGGTAAGAACAGAAGCCTGGCCTATCAATTTGTCGGTGGCGCCCTGTTGTTTGTACTTTCCGACTCCCTGCTCGCCATCAATAAATTCTATTCTTCTTTTTACCAGGCTGGACTGGCGGTCATGTTTACCTATGGCATGGCGCAGTTTCTATTGGTAAATGCCACCATTGGGTATATCAATCATAAAACGCATGAACGAGATGCAGAAAACTGATTTCTTAGTGATAGGTTCCGGCATTGCAGGGTTGACCTATGCCCTGAAAATGGCACAGCATTATCCTGACAGACAGGTATTGGTAGTCACCAAGGCGGCGGCTGATGAAACAAATACCAAGTATGCCCAGGGTGGTATTGCTGTTGTAAACGATCCGGAGCAGGATAGTTTTGAAAAACATATTGAAGACACCCTCATCGCGGGGGATGGTCTTTGCCATAAAGAGGTGGTGGAGATTGTGGTCAAGGAAGGCCCCGACCGGGTACAGGAATTGATTGACTGGGGCGCCCGTTTTGATCGGGAAGAAGACGGGGATTATAAACTGGGTAAGGAAGGGGGACACTCGGAGCACCGCATCCTACATCACAAGGATGTGACCGGTTGGGAAATGGAAAGGGCTTTGCTGGAGGCAGTTAACCGACAGCCTAACATTAAGATCACCAAACATTGTTTTGTCATTGACCTGCTCACCCAGCACCACCTGGGTTACCTGGTTACCAAATCCACACCCGATATTGAATGTTATGGCGTGTATGTATTGAACCTGGAAACAAATAAGATTGAAAAGATACTGGCCCGTGTTACATTATTGGCGACCGGGGGTAGCGGACAGGTGTACCGCACCACCACCAATCCGGCCATTGCCACGGGTGATGGGGTTTCCATGGCCTATCGCGCCAAGGCACGAATAGAGAACATGGAGTTTATTCAGTTTCACCCAACCGCTCTGTTTGAACCTGGGGTAAAAGGGCAGTCCTTCCTTATTACAGAGGCCGTGCGGGGTGATGGCGGCATACTCCGGAATAAGAAGGGGGAGGCTTTTATGGAAAAGTATGATGAACGCAAAGACCTGGCCCCCCGTGATATTGTGGCCCGTGCCATTGATAATGAAATGAAAAAAGGGGGTACCGAACATGTGTACCTGGATTGCCGGCATATTGGCAAAGAGAAATTTGTGGAGCATTTCCCCAATATTTATGAGAAGTGCCTGTCTATTGGTATCGATATCACCAAAGATATGATCCCTGTTTCCCCCGCCGCCCACTATATGTGCGGGGGTATAAAAACGGATGAGTGGGGACGAAGCTCCATCCGCAACCTGTATGCCTGTGGCGAATGTGCCAGTACAGGGCTTCATGGCGCCAACCGACTGGCCAGTAACTCCCTGTTGGAAGCCATGGTCTTTGCCCACCGGTGTTATCTGGATGCCTCCCGGAAAGTTGACAGCATCCCCTTCCGCGATGATATACCCGATTGGAATGCCCGGGGTACCTCCGAACCCAGGGAGATGATCCTGATCACCCAAAGCCTCAAGGAACTGCAGCAGGTGATGAGTGATTATGTGGGTATCGTGAGAAATGATGTGCGTTTGCAAAGGGCCAGTCGCCGTCTTGACCTTTTATGGGAGGAGAACGAAGACCTGTACCGGAGTTCAGCCGTATCGCCGCAGTTGCTGGAACTACGCAACCTTATCAGCATAGGTTACCTGATCGTAAAAGGGGCCGGTTTCAGAAAAGAAAGCCGCGGATTGCATTACAATACCGACTATCCATCGAAGAGCGAATTGGTACAGAATATAGTTCTTTAGGGAATGGTGAATGGTGAATAAGTCAATAAGTGAATAGGTGAATAGTGAATAAGTCAATAGGTGAGTGGTCAACTGCTATTCTATTCACTATTCACCTACTCACCTATTCACCATTCACTATCTTTGCACCAATGTATTACCTGGTTTACGGTCTTTTATACCCCTTCAGCTTATTGCCCTTTGCGGTGCTTCACCGTATTTCTGATCTGGCTTATTTGATTCTGTATTATGTGGCAGGCTACCGTAAAGAGGTGGTGATGAAAAACCTGGCTCTTTCCTTTCCTGAAAAAACGGAGGCGGAGCGGGTTGCCATTGCCAAGCGGTTTTACAAGAATTTCTGCGACAATTTTATTGAGACCATCAAATTGATGTCTGCTTCCCGGGAATGGCAGGAACGGCATTTTAAAGCCGATTTTTCCATTGTCAATAAGGTGTATGAAAGTGGGAGAAAGGCCCAGTTGCTGGTAGGACATAATTTCAACTGGGAACTCGCCTTGTCCAGGTTGCCATTAGGTTCCAAATTCAAAGTGTTGATCGTTTACCTGAAATTGAGCAGTGGGATATTTGAAAGACTGATGTATCATGTCCGGAGCCGTACCGGAGCAATCCTCTTACCGGCCACGGAAATGCGTGAGGCCATAGCCCCTTACCGGAATTCGCAATACATGCTGGTGCTTGGCGCCGACCAGCGACCGGCAGAGCCTACCAATGCTTATTGGTTTCAATTCTTGAACCAACATACCGGTTTTGTAAAAGGACCCGAGCGCGCCGCCAGAAAAGAGAACATACCCATTATCTTCTGTAAGTTTCTGCAGGTAAAACGGGGCTATTATGAAATGGTTTTTGAAATGGGCCCCGAAAATCCGGCTTCCCTGCCCGAGGGTGAAATGACCCGGCAATACGCTGCCTTTCTTGAAAAATTCATTGGCGAGAATCCTGACATGTGGTTGTGGAGCCATCGGAGATGGAGATGAATTAACCACAGAGACGCAGAGACACAGAGATAATAAATCATGCTCTTTGGCTCCGCGTCTCAGTGGTTATCTTACCTCTTCTTCTTCAGCATCAAATAATCGAGGAAGTAAATCACTTTCAGTGAAATATTATTATTCTGATCGGATTCGATGGTGCGGCCAAGGTTCTTGAAATAGTTTCTTTCCACCAGGTTTGTATAGTTAAAGGCCGCGTCTTTCCACACAATGTTCAGGAAGGAACCAGGGGCAAACTGCCAGGTGTACACCATGTCGATGTTAAAGAAGTTGGCATTCTGGTTTCTGTTCTGATTATAGATGGAATTGGGATCCAGTTTTCCAGTCAGTTTCTGAAGCGTGAAGAACTCCTTGTTATCCACCGAACTGAAATAATGCCGGGCACGGAAGGTGAGGCCCATTCGGTTGGTAAAGCTGTATTTAAAGTCCACCACATTCTCAATGGTATTTACTTTACGACGGGCAAAGATGATATCATTATTGCTTCCTTCGATGGTGGTAAAGCCAATGCCATTAAAGCGAGGTTCAAAGTTGATTTCATGGGCAACGGAGAATTTGCTGCTGAAACGGTAGTTCTGTTCAAAGCTAAGGTCCATGGCGAAGAGTCCATAAAAATTGAAATATTTCCGTGCAAAGGTTTCTACCTCTATAAAGTATTTCTTGGCGGAGTTGGATTCCAGCCAAAAGCCAAGTCCAAGGCTTGACCCGCGACGGAAAACAGCGCCCATTAAACGGGGCTCATAAAAGTCATATTGTACAGGGTTATAACCTACATAGGCGCCAAACCAATGGAGGGTTTTGGTCTGGATGTTCAGGTTTGAGTTCAGGTTCAGCCGCTGGTATTTCCGGTCAATCTGGCCAATCTTTTCAAAGAGGTGGCTCATGTAGAAGTTGAAATTGATATTGATCCGGTTGTAAAACCCTTTGGGTTCTATCCAGCGGTAGGAGATATACCCGAAATGATCCAGAAAATTATTATTGGTAAAATAGCCAAGGTCGTTGCTGGTGTATTTGGTATCGGTAAAACTTTGGTTCAACTGAAAATTCAACCTTCCGCTGGTTTTCCCAAAGTACAGGGTCTGGCTATAACCGGCATCAACCTTGTCAGGCGAGGTATAACCGGCCAACTGGCTCAGCGATAATTTGCCACCAAGGTTCCAGGTATTTTTCTTATCGTTGAAATCAAAGAGCATGGCGCTCACATTCGCATCATAATCCGAACCGCTCCGCATTACATTGGTATTGATAAAAGAGACGCTTGAGTTATTCTTCAGGGTCTGGTCGAGTACCAGGAGGTTATAGTTGGTAAGGGGATTGGTTTGGATCTTCCTTTTTTCCTTGGTATTTACATCTTCAACAGTGGCAAATTCAGCCTTGGTAATGGCGTTGAGAAAACCGATGCCCAATCCTTTCTGGGTACGACCGGATATTTTTGTGGCATTGAGCAATTTTGATTCAGAAGGGTTGTTTACCACCTGCTCGGTAGGGCTCAAAAAGTTTCCCAGGTCATCCGCATGCAGGGGGCGACCACCGATACGACGGGAGTAAAACAGGTTCCCTTTCCCAAAAAGCTCAGTTCCTTCGGTAAAAAAGGGTCGGTACTCATTGAATTGAACTTCAAAAGGGGTAAGGTTCAGAACCTGGTTATCACTTTGCACCTGGCCAAAGTCGGGGATAAGGGTGGCATCAAGGGTAAAGGCCTGGTTGATCCCGTATTTAAGGTCCATTCCGCCATTCACTTTGCTCGACCAGTTCTTCTGGCCAGCCTGGTTTACCGGGAAATGGTTGGCATATACTGAGAAATAAGGCGAGAATTGCAGACGAAGGGGTGGTTTGATATTGCTAATGCCTGTCCAGTAACCTTCCTGGGTCAAAAAACCGTTTTTTGTAGGATCGATCGGGTTCCAGGTCACCTGTTGTTCGGTTTTCCTGCGGCGGCGGGTGATATTGATCCCCCAGTCCTGGACTTCTTTTTTACCAAAACGGATAGCGGCATAAGGTATGTAGATCTCAAAACTCCAGCCATTGTCATGAATTTTGGCGGCGCTTTCCCAAACGGCATTCCAGCTAAAATCTTCGCCACCATTATCACTGTTGGAAGGCGACATTTTCGCATCCCATTGTTCATTCAGCGGGGTAACAAAATATTCAAAACCATTCAGGCGGTCTTTGTAGGTATCGATGATGATGCCTACATAATCGTTTGTACCAAAACCATCCCGTCCTGTCAATTCACGGGCAATGCTGTCCTTTGTGCGTTCATAACAGAATCCGCCAAAGTAGAACCCATGGTCGGTGTACATCAGGTAGGCTTCGGTACGGGTTTCATATTCTTCTTTTCCACCGATCTTGGGTCTGAATTCAGTATAGTCAAAAGCCTGAGCGGCTTCTTTCCAGGCGGGTTCGTTCAGATCGCCATCGAGTTTAACGGGGAGGCTCACACGCCTGGCGGGAATAGTTCTGGCCGATCCGTAGTTTGAAGCGGTGGATGGATGTGTAAGGGCCGGACGGCTGGCGCTGTCTGGAATTGGTCCAGCCTGACCCATGACCCCCAGGGATAGCATGAGCCCGCCAATAGTTGCATAAATTAGTTTCTTCATGTGTTGGGTTGGTTTACGCCGAAACGTACATAGTATAAGACCGCTTTGGGCAGGTTTTTGTTACAAGTACTAATTCTTTCGTAGTAAAAATAATGTCAGGGGAAAGTAAGTTTCAAAACATTTATCCCAAAGGCGGGTTTACCTTGACAAAAGGTAAAAAAAAGGGGTCGTTAACTTTTTCTTATGAGAATCAGCCTAATAGTTGGTTCACAAACTGGTTCAGTTCCTGAACGCGGTTGGTATTGATTGAATAGAAAATATACTTTCCATTGCGGGAGGTGTCAACGATGCCGGCCTTTCGAAGAATAGCCAGGTGTTGGGAAGCCACAGACTGTTCGATGCGGAGGTGGGTGTAGATCTCAGTCACGGTTATCCTTTCATTCTCATCAATCAATTTAACGATCTGTTGCCTCAGCTTATGGTTCAATGCCCGGAGAATCAGAGCCACCTTCTTCAGGTTCAGCAAATCGATGGTGATCGACTGACCTTCAGAGGTTTTTTGATTCAATGTTAATGCGTAAGTACTCATACTAAATTGGATATCTGGGTTCCTTTCGGGAATGAGGCAAATTTAGTTTGCACTTTATTAACCTTATATAGCAAAATGTTAAAACGTATTAATATTATATGAACGGTTTCTTTGCAGTGCTGTAAAATTCTTTTACATACAAAGGTTCAGTATAAGCCAGGTCTGCAAACTCTCCTTTACCAAATTTGTCAAGCGAAGGTAAAATGAGTAGTGAACAATCAAATACAATATTGACAAATGTGGCATTTTCATGACTGAATGGGAGTTCCTGTAGTTTTTTGCTCCCTGAGCCGGCGAAAACTATTTGATGTTCATTTAAAAAATTATCGAAACTTTTTTGCTGCAAAATTTTTGCGGAAGGCCCTTCAATCAATTCAATATTTTTTGAATAAATAGCATAGAACACTTCCATTCTTCGCGCGTCGATAAGCGGGCAAATAAGATCGGTGGCATATTCTTTCATTCCCCAGGCCATCATTTCAAGCGTGCTTATTGTGATGAGCGGTTTTTGCAAAGCAAAACATAGACCCTTAGCCGTAGAAAGCCCCACCCTTAGACCTGTATATGAACCGGGACCATTACTAACGGCAATAGCGTCCACCTGATTCCAATCAATTCCCGCTTCTTTACGAATTTCTTCCAGGGCCGAATGTATCCAAATAGCATGATCCATTTGCCTGGTGTTTAAACGGGTAGCCACTAAGTGTTTATTCTTAGTCAGACAGACGGAGGCTGATTCCTGCGCCGTATCAATGGCCAGTATGATAGGTTCTTTATTCATCGTTGGCTTCCTTTAAAAGTGAGGGAGCAGTTTGGTAGCGGGGGTTGTCTGCTTCGAGGGTGTTGATCAGGCGCACCCAGTTTTTTGGTTGTACCAGTTTGGCCCAGGCAAAAGGGCCCAGCGGATAATTGGTTCCGGTTTGCATAGCCGTATCAATGTCTTGTTTGGATGACACGCCTTCTTCCAACGCCAGGTAGGCTTCGTTGATGATCTGGCTGATAACCCGCGCGGAGATAAGACCTGGCTGGTCGGGGCACCACTGGATTTCATGATGGAGAAGGGAAACAACTTTTTCAGCAGCGGGTTGCCGGTCTTTATTGCCAGCTGCTTCCCAGATCGGTTTCTCCAGAAAACCCGGCCAGGCATTGATACGTACAAACCTGTTTTGGGTTTTGGGGAGCGTGGATATTACCGCATGAATGATGATTACTGTGTCGGGGTTTATGTTTTCAGGAAAACAAGATCCTGATTCTTCAAACAGGAGGTCAATATAGGCATCAGCCACAGGCCAATCACCGGGCTTTGCCGATTCGGGAAGCCAGCTAACCTGGCAGTCGGGATCTATTCCGGTTGCCAGCAACTGCTCTTTCTGTTCTTTCATTGACCGAATGACCAGGTGCATGCCGTTTTTTTTGCAAAGAAAAGGCATAAACCTAAATTCGTGGGATATTCAATCAGCATGGCAACCATTATCAATACATCCAAGGCCCCAGCGCCCATTGGCCCTTATAATCAGGCAATACTGGCAGGTGATACTTTATATATTTCAGGACAGGTTTGCATCGATCCTGCTACCGGTGAATTAAAGAACAAGGATGTACAAGAGGAGACCCACCAGGTTATGAAAAACCTGGATGCCATTTTGCAGGAGGCCGGGTTAAGTTTTGACAAGGTGGTAAAGACTACCATTTTTATCACGGATATGAACCGGTTTGCCGAGATCAATGCGGTGTATGGTCAGTATTTCACCGGTCAGTTTCCAGCCCGGGAGACTGTACAGGTTTCCGCGCTTCCCAAGTTTGTCAATGTGGAGATCAGTATGATCGCGGTGCGATAATCAGATGCGCCGACTGCTTCAAATAATCTTATTGAAACCCGTCCTTTGGGTGGCATCCCGTTTTGCTTCAAAGCCGGATAAGGCCAGGATATTTGCCGCCCTCACGCTGCTCAGAGACAGCATCCTGCAGGGTAAGGATAAGAAGAAGGGCATTTTATTACAGGTTGATCCTTCCCTGGATAAGTTTATCATCTTTTCCGATCATCACAAGGGGGCAAAGAACTGGGCCGATGATTTTCGCGAAGCGGAACCCAATTATCTCAGGGCCCTTGAATATTACAATTTAGCAGGCTATACCTATATATCCCTGGGTGATGCGGAAGAGCTTTGGGAGAATACCCTGCTCCAGGTGAAGAAACACAATGAGGCCAGCTTTGAAGCCGAGAAACCTTTTGTTCAGCGAAAGGCCTTTTTCAAGGTATTTGGCAACCATGATTTGTACTGGGCCAACGACCCTTTTGCGAGTTGGCAATTAAAACGCATTTATGAAACCGAAGTATCGGTTTACGAGGGGGTGATACTTCAATTGCCGGGACCATTTCATCTGTTTCTTACCCATGGTCACCAGGGCGACCGGTCAAGTGATGGGAATTGGTTTAGCAAATTCTTTGTGGCCAATATCTGGGCGCCTTTGCAGGCCTACCTGCGGATCAACCCGAATACCCCGGCCTATGATGAGCAGATCAAAACCACGCATAACCGGATCATGTATGAATGGAGTGCCGAGCAGAAGGATCTTTGGCTGGTAACAGGGCATACACATCAACCGGTATTTGCCTCCCTTACCCATTTGGAAAGGCTCCATCGCGATCTAGCCATGGCCGGGAAGACGGGCGACAAGGAAAAGATCGAAATGATCAAACAGGAAATTATCAGGCGGCAACGGGAGTATAAGTCTGTGAATGTGGACTTTATGAACATGGTTCCAACCTACTTCAATTCCGGCTGCTGCTGTTTTGTGGATGGGGATATCACCGGTATTGAAATCGCGGAAGGTCAGATCCGGTTGATCAAGTGGGAGAAGGGTGAGCGGAAGGTGCTGGAAGTGATGGGATTGAGGTCGGAGGTCGGGGGACCTTCGACTGCGGACTTCCGTCCACCGACTTCATAAAATATCCTCCCTTTTCATGCGTCTACTCATCTATGACGCAGTCTTTGGAAATGCAAGCGGCTATGAATGAACAGCGAAGGCAAAGTCTGGGTGCAATCGTTGACCGGTTTGGGAAGGGGCTCCGTTCCTTTATCCGGAAGCGGGTGCGTACTGAGGAGGACGCCGAAGATATTCTGCAGGATGTCTGGTATCAACTGACCAGCGTGGTGGATCTCGCCGCCATCGAGAACGCGGGCAGTTGGTTGTTCACGGTAGCCAGGAACCGGATTACCGATACTTACCGAAAGAAGAAACCTGTTTTACTGGATGATCTGGCCCCGGTGGATGAGGAAGGGGATTTTTTAAATGAAGAATTCCGTTCCCTGCTGGCCGATGAGTCAGGCGACCCGGAAATGGAGGTACTAAAAGGAGTGTTTTGGCAAACCCTTGAAGAAGCGCTGGCCGAATTGCCGGAAGAACAGCGGAAGGTCTTTTGGATGCATGAGATCGAGGATCGGTCTTTTCAGGAAATCGTGGAAGAAACAGGGGAGAAACTAAATACCCTTTTATCCCGTAAACGATATGCCGTGCTGCATTTGCGCAAGAGACTGCAACAGGTGTATGATGATATTATTACAAAAGATTAAAACAAGTTGAACATGAAAAAATATTGGATGCGAAAGATCCCCTTCTTTATTATGCTGGCAGCGGCTGGGGTTCTGTTCTTTAGCTGGATTGTGATGTTGCTTTGGAATGCCACATTGCCGGCGCTGGTTGGGGTGAATATGATCAGTTTCTGGCAGGCTGCGGGCTTGCTTGTCCTTTCAAAAATTCTCTTTGGTGGTTTTCGGGGTGGCCCCGGCTGGGGAGCTAAACACCAGATGAGAAAGCACTGGCGCGAAAAGATGGCGAACATGAGTGAGGAAGAAAAAGCAAAGTTCAGGGAGAAATGTCGTTGGTACTTTCGCGGAAAGCCTGGGGAAGGGGGGGAGAGTGAATAGGTGAATAGTGAATAGGTGAATAGTGAATAGGTGAATGGTGAATAAGTCAATAAGTGAATAGGTGAATGGTCAACTGCTATTCACCATTCACCTATTCACTTATTCACCATCCCCCTAAAACGCCCTTTCTCCAATCACATTATTCTTCCTGTTTACATCCGGTAGTAATTTCTCCGGATCGATGATTACTTCGGAGATACGGGAGGTGGAAGGCACTGAGAAGCTGTATTTTCCTCCACGCTGCCACACTTCAACAGGCAGGCTAAGGTTATATTGTTTCCCATTCTGTTCTTTTACCAGGATATTGACCGGCATGGCCATTTGCTCCAGGTTTTCGATGGTGATGCTGGCCCCTTTGGCGGTATCATTTTTAGCATATTTGATATCCTTTAAGCCAATATCGAGTTTCCAGTTGTTAAGTACCCAAGCCCGCCAGAACCAACCCAGGTCTTCTCCCGAAACGTTTTCTATGGTGTGGAAGAAATCCCAGGGAGTGGGGTGTTTAAAAGCCCAGCGGCGAACATATTCCCGGAAGGCCATATCAAATCGTTCTTTGCCCAGTACGCTGTTTCGTAAGGCATTGAGCATGACGGAAGGTTTATAATAGGCGGCGAACCCAAGGTTATTTTGGCTAATAACATCCGGAGTGGTGTAGAGTGGGTCCATTTTGTCATTGAACATGTATTTGGCCATGTCTTCATTCAATTCTTCCTGGTTGGCATACTCACCATTGTTAAACGCTTCTCCGGAAAGTCCATTGATAAAGGTGTTGAAACCCTCATCCATCCAGGCATACTTTCTTTCATTGCTTCCCACGATCATGGGGAACCAGGTATGACCAAATTCATGATCGGTAACACCCCAGAGCCCGCCACCCACTGCGCGGTATGAGCAGAACACAATGCCGGGGTATTCCATGCCACCTACCACACCGGCCACATTAACCGCCATCGGGTAGGGGAATTCAAACCATTTTGAGGAGTAATGTTCTATGCTTCCTTTGACAAATTCGGTGGAGCGTTGCCAACCATCTTTTTTAATGCTTTCAACGGGATATACACTCATGGCCAGGCAAGGCTTCCCGCTGGGTAGGTTGATCTTTGCCGCATCCCACACAAAGGCTTTTGAGGCGGCCCAGGCCACATCACGGGTGTTTTGAATTTTGAAATTCCAGGTACAGGTGGGTTTGGCCGGACGTGATTTACGGTCCTTTACTTCTTTGTCACTACGGAGCGTAACTGTTTTATCTGACTTTTGCGCTTCCTGCCAGCGATTCCATTGTTCATCGGTAAGGCATTCCTGGGGATTGGTCAGTTCACCTGATCCCACAATGATAAGATCAGAAGGCGCAGTGATGCTGTAATTGATATCGCCATATTCCAGGTAGAATTCTCCCTGACCCACATAGGGAAGTGTATTCCAACCCTGGATATCATCATATACACAAAGGCGGGGAAACCATTGGGCCACCTCATAGATCCAGCCATTTTTGGTATTGACCCGGCCCATGCGGTCGGTGCCATATTCCGGTATGGCAAACTGGTATTGGATATGAATGCTGACTTTTTTTCCCGTTGCCAGTTTTTCCTTTAACCATACCTGCATACGGGTATCATTCACCACTTTTTCGGGAACATAGCTTTCCTTTTCACCCACTACTTTTATCCCATTTACCTGATATCCATTTGTAAACTCGGCATTGGCCCAGCGTCCACCCGATTGGGTAGTGGTGGCTGAACCACGGGAATCGGAACGGTAAATATTCTGGTCCATTTGCAACCAGACAAAAGACAGGTTGTCGGGGCTGTTATTAGTGTAGGTGATTGTTACTTCGCCGGAAACACTATGTGTTTCAGGACTCAGGGTACATTGAATGGAGTAATCGGCCTTGTTTTGCCAGTATTTTGGCCCGGGCTCACCGGAAGCAGAGCGGAAATCATTTCCAGGGTAAGGGTAGAACTGTGGGTTAAAGGCAGCCCGGTGGTCGTATTTAGAATCCTGGGCAAACAGGCAATACGAAAAGGCCAGGGAGAAAATCGCTAGACTTAATTTTTTCATTTTTTGGTTGAAGTTGAGTGTGCGGACTTATCAGTTAATACAAAGGGGACTAAGTTAATTTAATTCACTAAGACCATGACCCCGTTTATCAATTTTTAGGGAAACATTGATTCTGCCAGGGCTACACTCTCAGGTTTGCCCACATCCACCAACCGGTCGCCGGTATGGTCATAACCCAGGATCGGATATTCTTCCGCCAGGGCCAGATAGACATCGATGATGGAAAATTTTCCTGAAAAACCCTTTTCCCTCATCAGCCTGAACACTTCGTATTCATAAACAACCACACAACTGTAGGCCAATCCTTTCAGGTCATGCCTGTTGATAGGGAGATGAGCCGGACGGGTTTCCCCGGTTTGGGTGTTTTCCCAACCCCTGAGACGGCCAGTTTGGTCGAATAATAAATTGCGGGAACTTTTTCTGGAAGTGACACCAAAACTGATAAGGGCTTTTTTTTCCTCGTGAAAGCGGATCAGTTTGTGAATATCAAGATCGGTCAGGAAATCGGCATTACAGGAGAGAAAGGTTTTTCCCGGCGGAAGCAGGGGTTCGGCTTTCAGAAGTCCACCACCTGTTTCAAGCAATTCATTGGTTTCATCACTGATTTGGACCTGGCTTCCCCACCCTTCATTCTCTTCAATGGCCTGGGTCATTTGGTCGGCAAAATGGTGAACATTTACAATGATATCGGTGATCTTGTATTGCCGGAGATATTCAATATTCCGCTGAAGCAGGGATTTGCCATTCACCAGGGCCAGGGCTTTGGGGTGGTGGTCGGTCCAGGGCTTGAATCGTGTGCCGAGCCCGGCGGCAAATATCATGGCATGCATATTATCGCTTTTCATTGATCCCCTGTTCGCGGTGGTTTAGCTCTATCCGCACTTTGAATTTATTCCGAAGATGCCTGGCCAGGGCATCTGCCGCATACACACTGCGGTGTTGACCTCCGGTACATCCAAAGCTGATCTGCAGATTGGAGAAATTCCTTTTTATATAATCTTCCACGGTGATGTCAACAATATCAAACACACTGTTCAGAAACTCGGGCATGCGGGTTTGTTGCTCCAGGTAATCCTTGACGGCTTTGTCACGACCTGTCTGGCTTTTAAATTCTTCAATTCGTCCCGGATTTAACAATCCCCGGCAATCAAACACATAGCCACCACCGTTTCCGGATTCATCCACCGGCAATCCTTTTTTGTACGAAAAGCTATTGATACGTACCAGCAAGGGGGTATCTTCTGTGGCCTGTACCGGAGTGAACCTCGCAATGATCTCTTCTTCCACACATATATTCAGAACCTTTCTGAACTCTGGCACGGCAATGCCAATATGCTGGTTTTGGATAAACCAGCCCAGGTTCTTCAGCGCCAGGGGGATGCTGGTCAGGAAATGCGCTTTTCTTTCAAACAAGCCCCTGAATCCATAGGCGCCAAGGACCTGTAGCAAACGAATCAGTACATAACCATTGTACTGACTGCGAAAAATGGTCCTGTCGAGTGGTGAAGGGATGAGTTTTTCAAAGGCGTTCATATAATCTTCCAGCAGACCGGCCTTCCATTCATCGGGCAGGTTGGCCCTGGCCTGCCAGAGCATACTGGCCACATCGTATTGGGGAGCGCCGTTCATGCCACCCTGGAAATCGATGAACCCGATCCTGTCACCATCCAGCATGATGTTCCGGCTTTGAAAGTCGCGGAACATAAAGAATTTATATTCGGTATGGGTGAGGTAATTGGCAAGGGCCTCAAAATCATCGATCAGTTTTTGTTTGTCATACGGTTTTCGCAGGGCATCGAGGAAGTAGTATTTAAAATACAGCAGGTCGGCGAGGATGGCCTGTTTGCCAAACTCTTTATTTGTCAGACAGCGTTCATAATCCAGTCCCTGATCACCGGTTACCTGCAGACGGGCCAGTTCTTCAAGACTTTTTTTGAACCAATCATATACTTCCTGGTTAAAACCTTTTGATTCCAACAGGTTGAGCAGGGACAGATCGCCAAAATCCTGTTGGAGATAGCATTTCTTATCGGGGCTGATGGCATAAATCGTCGGAACGGAGAGGTTGCGGTCATGGAAGTGTTCGGAGAAATAGACAAAAGTTTCATTTTCCTTGATATTGTCCCCATAGGTGCCGATATAACTACCTTCCTGTCCATGGATACGGAAATACCGTCTGTCGCTGCCCGATTGCGGGAGCACATCAATGCTCAGGGGTTCCTGCTTTTTCCAGTCAAGGTACAAGGTCCGAATGGCTTCGATAAGGGTCTGCATGATGCAAATGTAGCATCCTGAAACTAATAGCTAAAGGTGGTGAGCTAATAGCTTTTGGCGGCAGACTAACACCCATTCGTAATTTCCTATAAATTTGCCCCTATGAATTATATCCCTTCCAATAAAGTGAGGATCATTACCGCCGCGAGTTTGTTTGATGGCCACGACGCGGCGATAAATATCATGCGGCGGATCATGCAAAGCATGGGGGCGGAGATCATTCACCTGGGGCATAACCGGAGCGTGAAAGAGATTGTGGAGGCCGCCATTGAGGAAGATGTGCAGGGTATTGCCATCACCTCTTACCAGGGTGGCCATGTGGAGTTTTTTAAATACATGAAGGACCTGCTGGAAGAGAACGGCTGTGGTCATATCAAGATATTTGGAGGTGGGGGTGGTACCATCCTTCCCCAGGAAATGGATGAACTGCACCGCTATGGCATCACCCGTATCTATTCCCCCGATGATGGCCGAAAAATGGGGCTGGAAGGAATGATCGAGGATGTGATCCGTCAATGTGATATCCGGTTGAATGGACAAACCGGTTTGAATAAGCCTGGCACATTGGGGGAAGTAAAGGAAATCAGGAAAATTGCCAGGGAGATTACGTTGGCAGAGTCGGGTGATAGAGGCCCGAAGTCCGGAGTCGGGAGTCCGACCCCAAACCACCAACCTCAAATTCCCGTTTTGGGAATTACCGGAACCGGGGGTGCGGGGAAATCTTCTGTTACCGATGAGATCGTAAGGCGTTATCTGCACAGTTTTACGGATAAAACGATTGCTGTTATTTCCGTGGACCCTACCAAGAAAAAAACCGGTGGCGCCCTCTTGGGTGACCGTATCCGGATGAATGCCATTTCACACCCACGGGCCTATATGCGCAGCCTGGCCACTCGTGAAAGTGATAAGGCCCTGAGCGGACATGTGCGCGAAGCCATCGATATCTGTCGCGAAGCCGGATATGACCTGATCATTCTTGAAAGCGCCGGGGTTGGACAAAGCGATGCCAGCATTCTGGATTATTGTGATGTGAGCCTTTATGTGATGACCCCTGAATATGGCGCGGCCACCCAGTTGGAGAAGATCAACATGCTTGACTATGCCGACCTGATCGCCATAAATAAATTTGACAAGGCCGGTGCCCTGGATGCGTTGGCAGATGTACGCAAGCAATACAAGCGCAATCATAAGTTATTTAGCGCCACGGATGATCAATTACCCGTTATCGGCACCATGGCCAGCAAGTTCAATGATGAAGGGGTGAACCGGTTGTTTTCTTTAATGCTGGAAGCGATAGAAAGAAAAACCGGGGTCCGTTTTGGGGATTTTGCCGCACCGGATACGGCCCAGGTTTCGCAATCCATCATCCCGTCTTCAAGGGTTCGTTACCTGAGCGAAATATCCGGCCTGATCCGCGATTATAATACAGAAGTGAATGAGCAAGCTGCGATTGCCAGCAAACTTTACCAGCTTGAAGGGGCATTGGCCATTATGAAGGAAAAGGGTGACCAAGACCTGACCAGTGCCCTTGAAAACCAGGTGTCTTATTTCAGAGAGCAGCTTTCCGCGGTCAGCCGGTCCCTGATCAACCATTGGCCGGAAAAGATAAAGGAATATGAGAAAGATGAGTACGAGTATCCGGTTCGGGATAAGGTGATCCGACAGCCCATGACGGTCACCACGCTGAGTGGGACCAGGGTCAGGAAAGTCATCCTGCCCAGGTACAAAGACTGGGGGGATATTCTTCGATGGCAAACCCAGGAAAACGCGCCCGGTCATTTTCCGTTTACGGCCGGGGTATTTCCGCTGAAGCGGGAGGGGGAAGACCCCACCAGGATGTTTGCCGGCGAGGGTGGGCCAGAAAGAACCAATAAACGGTTTCATTATGTTTCATTGGGACAACCGGCCAAGCGTCTTTCCACCGCTTTTGATAGTGTAACCCTCTATGGCGAGGATCCAGGTCATCGCCCGGATATTTATGGAAAGGTTGGGAATAGCGGGGTGAGTGTGGCCACGGTGGATGATGCCAAAAAACTATACAGTGGTTTTGATCTTTGCGACCCGCGTACATCGGTATCCATGACGATCAACGGCCCCGCACCGGTGGTGCTGGCATTTTTTATGAACGCGGCCATCGACCAGCAATGTGAGAAATGGATCGAAGCCAATCAATATTGGGAGGAGGTAAAGAAGATCAGTGAGGCGAAGTTCAAAAAAATGCCTAAACCCGTTTATTATAATCCTTCGGCACCCGGTCGTCTTCCGGAAGGACATGATGGGTTGGGATTGAAATTATTGGGTTTGAGTGGTGATGAAGCGTTGCCGGCAGAAGTATATGCGGAGTGTAAAAAACTGGCGCTCCAGCAGGTGCGGGGGACGGTGCAGGCCGATATCCTGAAAGAGGACCAGGCCCAGAACACCTGTATTTTCTCCACTGAGTTTGCCTTGAAACTGATGGGTGATGTACAGGAGTATTTTATCCAGCAACAGGTACGGAATTTCTATAGTGTCAGCATCAGTGGTTACCATATCGCGGAGGCTGGGGCTAATCCTATTACTCAGTTGGCATTTACCCTGGCCAATGGGTTTACCTATGTGGAGTATTATCTCAGCCGGGGGATGAATATTGATGATTTTGCGCCAAACCTTTCTTTCTTTTTTAGTAATGGCATGGACCCGGAATATAGTGTTATAGGCCGGGTGGCCCGCCGGATATGGGCTAAAGCCATGCGGTATAAGTACAAGGCCAATAAGCGCAGCCAGATGTTGAAATACCATATTCAGACATCGGGGCGGAGTCTTCACGCACAGGAGATCGACTTCAACGATATCCGCACCACCCTGCAGGCGCTTTACGCGATCTATGATAACTGTAATTCGCTCCACACAAACGCTTATGACGAGGCCATCACTACACCCACTGAGGAAAGTGTACGCCGGGCCATGGCCATACAACTGATTATCAACCGCGAGTTGGGAACGGCCAGGAATGAAAACCCCAACCAGGGTTCTTTCCTGATTGAAGAGTTGACCGACCTGGTAGAGGAGGCCGTGATGGCCGAATTTGACCGGCTTACCGAAAGAGGAGGGGTATTGGGGGCCATGGAGCGTATGTACCAGCGAAACAAGATACAGGAAGAGAGCCTGCATTATGAACACCTGAAGCATACCGGAGAATTGCCGATCATTGGCGTGAATACCTTTTTAAACAAACAAGGCAGTCCTACCACCCTGCCAGGTGAAGTAATACGGAGTACTACGGAAGAAAAGGAGCAGCAGATCCAGAACCTGAAAGCCTTTCACACCCGAAATGCCCATCAGTCAGCCAACATGCTGGAACGGCTGCGCGCTGTGGCCATTCAAAACGGGAATATTTTTGAGGAATTAATGGAAACCGTAAAGTTCTGTTCCCTGGGTCAGATCACCCATGCTTTGTATGAAGTGGGGGGGCAGTACAGGAGGAATATGTAGGGGATTTATGGGCATTACCGCCATCATCATTCATCCCCTTTCAAATCCTTACATTTGAAAAAATCCTATTAAGATGCCAAATTCGAAAAAACGCAAAGGACATCACCCGCACCATCCGCAAGACCATCTTAGTACGGCACCCAAACAAAAAGCCAGCGGCCATCTGGTCTGGTCAGTATTGATCGGCCTGTTTGCCGTACTGATTGGATGGATGGCCGCCGGTTTAAACTGGTTTGTTCTGGCAGGCTGCGCCGTTGCCGGCGCAGGGGTTGGTTATTTTGTGGGCAAGAGTATGGAGCGCACCATGAAAGGATGATTACTCATTCTTCGCGAAGCACTTTGTTGTTTTTGTCAATATACACCCACTTGCCACCTTTCATGACCTTGGCCTCGCCACCCTGGAAGGATTTGGCGTAATTGAACAGGAATGGAATTACCACTTTCCCATCGCAATTGATGTATCCCCAGACCCCTTTGTCATTGCTAACCGCGGCCAGGTCTTCACTAAAATTCTCCGCGTAGCTATAGATCGGGGAAACGATCAGTTTTCCGGCCCTGTCAATAAAACCATACTTATCATTCTTGGCTACCACCGCCCGGCCTTCCTTGAAGGAGAATACTTCCTGGTAGAGATAGCCCACGATCTCCTTACCGAGGGTATCAATAAACCCCCAGCGGTTGTTCATTCTTACAGCCGCCAGGCCTTCCGAGAACCCCAGGCTTTCTTCGTAAATAATGGGAATGATCACTTTCCCGTTTTCATTGACAAAGCCATGTTTACCGTCCTTCTCTACAAGGGCAAGTCCATTGTGAAAATCGTTTACATGGTCGTATTGTTTTGTCCAATTCTGACCCGATACGGCTACTGCCCAGAACGGCAGGAGCAGGCAGATTAATTTTTTCATCAGGCCTTATTTTAGGTGAAAGAATATATTTCAACAGGTAAGGTACTTCCCCCTAATAGCCGATGAACATGATTTTAGGCAATCATGAAGTTGATTATAGGCGAATGCAGGTCTCTCGCAGCGTTCGCAGCGGCTTCCGCCGCGGGCGCTGCGAGAAACTAATAATCAGTAAGTTACCTCTTGCTTTGCATGTATTTCTCGTAAATCACCTTTCCCATGGGTTTGCCATATACTTTGCTTTCCACCCAGGATACAATATCCAGGTAGGCAAAGGCCCGGGTTTCGAAGCGGTTACGCTCCAGGTGTTTGATCTTTTCAAGGAAGGTGACCAGTTCGGGTTTGAGTTTTTGGGGAGGAACATTAAAGGAATGTCTGAGGAAGCGGAACATTTCTTCTTCCACTACCGTCAGGTTTTTCATTTTAGCCATAAACCGGAATACGGACTTGATCAGGGATTCAATGATGTCAAAATTTCCCATTTCATAGTGCGCCAGCATGTGCATCAACCTGGCATAGCATTGCAGGTCGTAGCGCAGATCGGCATTGCTGTTGATGATGTCCTGGAGATAGTCGATGCTGCGTTCAAAATCACCACTGCCGAAGTAAAGCGTGGCAATTTTGTAGTTGAAAACCATGATCCGGTGCTGATCCACGTACAGGGCATATTCCTGTAATTTTTCTTCGATCTCTGGCACCAGGGACAGACCTTCCTGGAAAGTGCCTTTCATCAGGTGCAGGTTGAGCCTGGCGCTGTTGATATAGATGGAGGTATGGGTACTGAAATTATCATGCTCCATCACTTCCGGGGTGGAGGCATAGTATTCAAATTCTTTCAGGGTCGATTCGAATTTCTTAAAGTTTCGCAGGTCAAAATGCGCATTCAGCAAATTGTGCATCCCTTTAATGAAGTGTCCCGTTTCCACTTTCACCATCAGGGGATCTTCTTTAAAAAGATCCACCCATTTCTGGCTATAGCGGTAGTACATCAGAAAATCCTGGCGGATAAAAGCATACCAGCAATAAGATTGGTACAGGTATAATTTTTCATAGAAACCCTGGATGGCATCTTTGTCCTTAGGCAGGTTTTCCTTGAAATAGGCGCGGATATCTTTTTCATCCTCCACGTTTCGCGCATGACCATTGATCACATACCAGCGGTAGAGGAGCAGGGCCAGGTTGGAGAGCCGGGTTACCCTGTCAATATGCTCACTGATATCGATGGCTTCCTGGGCGAGCTTTTCAGTTTTATCGGTGGTACTCCGGGTGATATGGAGGGTTTCGATCTTTTTTTCCAAAGAAATAAGCTGCACCAGGGTATTGAATTTCTGGTTAGCCCTTGCCAGTTCTTTGGCTTTTTCCAGAATGCGAAGCGCCTGGATCTTTAGTCCCTTATTGTAAAGCAGACGGGCATTGTCCAGGTGTTCACTGAGTTGGAGATCGATGTTCTCATTGGTTTTCAACAAGCGCAAACTTGCTAACAACTGTTTGTACAGGTGTGTTTTTAAATTGTTGAGTTGGGGCTTGGTGATGGGGGCGAGTTTCTTCAGGATCACATCTTCATCATATTCAGGCAGTTTGTCGAGTGTGTCAAACAGCTTGACGATTTTTAGGTCCTGGTTGGAAGAACTTCGCTTGATATATAGTTTAAAATGCCTTTTTTCAGCCTTCTCCAGTGACAGGATCAACTGAAATAATGCATCGGAAGAACGGTTGGGCATAATGCAAAAAATTGTCTGAAACTCAAGCCTGGCAAGGGTTTTAACGTTTTGTTACTCCCTTTGGCGTAATGAAATTAAGCTGAATTTGATTCGTGTGCTATTAAAACACATGCTAATTTCGTACCAGCGAATGAGATAAAAGAGGCAAGCAATCGTAAAGCAGCAAGATCGAAAGAGGCTCATTCAGGACAACACAAAGACCGACTCTACATTTTTTTCATATGGCAAGCAATCGTTAGAGGCCGCCTTGTTCTCAAGGGGGCTTTTTTTTTGTCCGGTGCAATTTAGGGAATTTTCTTTACCACAGAAACACAAAGGCTTATAAATAATATTTCTCGCAAGACGCGCCGTATTTTCCGGTGGCTGGCCTTGCGAGAAATATTATAACACGCTGTGTCTCTGTGACTCTGTGGTTTAATTATTTATAGGCGATTACGGCCTTGCTTTTTCCCACCCACAGATCAAATTCCCCAACTTCCGTAATCGTTTGCAGTTTACTGTTCACAAAGGCCAGATCGTTTTTGTCCAGGGTAAAAGTGACTTCTTTGCTTTCCCCGGCCTTGAGGAAGATCTTTTGAAATCCTCTCAGCCTTTGCATGCTTGGGGTGATGCTGGCGAAGTGATCGCGGCTATATAGCTCCACCGTATGGTGTCCGTCTCTTTTCCCGGTGTTGGTTACAGTCACCCGGATACTCAGTTTTTCATTGCCAGTAAAGCTGCTGGCGCTGAGGGTAAGCGGAGAATAGGAAAAGCTGGTATAGCTAAGGCCGTATCCGAATGGGAATAAGGGGTCATAGCCTGAGAAGTCCATATTTTCATTGAATATTTCCCTGACATCTTCTGTATGTTTCCGGTCGTACAGCACCATTTCTCCTATGCTTCGGGGGTAGCTGAATGGCAGCAGGCCGGAGGGGTTAAAATCGCCAAACAATACATCGCTGATGGCTTCGGCACTCTTGCGTCCGCTCCAGTAGGTGAGCAGGATGCCCTGCATACCGGGTTCGATTTCGGTGATAAACCGGGGTCTGCCTTCGGCCAGGATCAGGATTACGGGTTTACCGGTCATGATAGCTGCTTTGGCCAGGGCTACCTGGTTGGACGGCAGGGCGAGTTCGCGGGTATTGCCCGGGCTTTCGGCATAGGCGTTTTCACCCAGGCAAAGAAGAATCACATCAGCCTGGGCAGATTGGTTTTTCAGCAACTCCACATCATAGTTGAGTGGATTGTCAAATCCTTTTCCACCGGCCACCACTACATTCCCGGCACCGATCTTATCCTGTATGGCCTGGACAATGGTCTTGCTGTTGGCGGGATACCACTGTTCCTGGTTACCCTGCCATACGTATGACCAGCAACCATTGAGTGCGGTAATGCTTTGGGCGGCAGGACCGGCTACCAGCACTTTGCTGTTCTTTGCCAGGGGGAGAATATCCTTTTTGTTTTTTAACAGGGTCATCGCTTCCCGAGCGGCTTGCAGGGCCAGGTCCTGGTACTCAGGCAAACCAAACAATGGGGCCGCTTCCGGTTCGGGATAGGGTTGGGCAAAAAGGCCAACCTGCATTTTAAGTATCAGGATACGACGAACTGCATCATCGATGCGGGCCATTTTCACTTCCCCTTTTTCCACGGCTTCTTTCAAAAGGTCGGGGAAGGAGTAATCTCCGGGTACCATGCTCATGTCAATACCGGCATTGATGGCCAGCACAACGGCTTCCCGAGGGGTGGCCGCGATATTATGACGGGTATGGAGGCGGATGATGTCTTCCCAATCGGTAACGATAACGCCTTCAAATCCCAGTTCTTTGCGAAGTACATCGATAAGCAGGTACTTGCTGGCATGAACGGGTTCTCCATTGATCTCCCCGGAATTGACCATCACGCTTACCGCGCCGGCTTTTACCGCATCACGGAAGGGGGGCAGGTAGTATTCACGTAATTCAATTTCAGGCACATAGGCAGGAGTGCGGTCCTTGCCGGAGCGGGGGGCGGAGTAGGCGAGATAGTGCTTGAGACAGGCAGCTACACCATTGGGATTGTTTAACCCGGCTTCCTGCAAACCCAGCACCGCTGAGGTACCCATTTGCCGGGCAATCAGTACATCCTCTCCATAGGTTTCTGGGAATCTTGACCAAAGTGGTTGACGACCAAGATCGAGTACAGGGGCAAAATTCCAACGAACCCCCGAGGCCCTGAGTTCTTTGGCTGTAACCATGGCAGCTTTTTTGGCCAGGTCGGGGTTCCTGGTAGCAGCCATGCCAATGTTTTGGGGAAACAGGGTAGATTCAAGGGTATAGGTTTGTCCGTGAATGGCGTCCAGTCCATACAGCACCGGTATCTTCAGCCGGGTTTTCATGGCTTCGTCCTGTATCTGTCTTTGTACTTTTTCCCAGGTATCACGGCTAAGTGCATGCGCAGTGGTGTTCAGCAGGGAGCCGACTTTATAATCCAGCACCGCTTTTTTAAGGGCGGCGGGGTCAATGGCCCCATCCTGGTTGGCCCATCCGTTTTGGGCGAAAACGGCCATGGTGAGTTGGGTCATCTGACCCACTTTTTCTTCGAGGGTCATTTTCTTTACCAATGCATCGGCCTGCTTACGAAGGTCCGTTTGTGCATGAATGGTTGAAGCTCCTAGAACGATTAGGAGGGTTAGGAGAATGAGTTTTGGCTTCATATTGATCGTTTGTATGGTTTAGCGCACGTCGCCTTAAAACTACTGCAATCCTTTCTTGTAAATGATGACCTGAAAAAGAATCTTAGAATAGGATAAAAAAGCATCAATTAAAGTAATTTTACCCTACCACATGACAGCAGAACAGCAGCGCCTGGCCGCTAACCGGTCGAAGCCCATACCACTAGAACAATGGGGTCCCTATATCAGTGAACGGCAATGGGGTACAGTACGCGAAGATTATAGTTCCAATGGAGATGCCTGGGGCTACCTGCCCTTTGAGCAATCGCATTTCCGGGCCTACCGATGGGGAGAGGATGGCATAGCGGGTATTTCTGATTATTTCCAAAACCTTTGCTTTGGGGTTTCCCTTTGGAATGGGAAGGACCATATCCTGAAAGAACGCCTGTTTGGACTGGGGAACTATGAAGGCAATCATGGGGAGGATGTAAAGGAACTCTACTACTATATTGACAATATCCCTACCCATTACTACATGGAATACCTGTATAAATATCCGCAGCAGGAGTTCCCATATGATGACCTGGTAGAAACCAACCGGGTACGGGGTAAACATGAGCCCGAATATGAATTGCTGGATACGGGGGTATTTGACAATGATGAGTATTTTGATGTGAGGATAACCTATGCCAAACAAGGTCCACAGGATATTTATATAAAAATCGATATCACCAACCGGCATACGCGGCCAGCCCCGCTTACCGTGTTGCCTACCTTATGGTTTTACAACCGGTGGACAGAGAATGGCGCGGAAGAAAAGCCATCGCTTGTTTATAAGAATAAGTTCACTGTTCGTGCCGATCACCCGAGACTTGGGCGATATTATTTTTATTTTTTAAAAGGCGATGACCTGTTGTTTACGGAAAATGAAACCAATTGGAACAAGGTAAAAGGCGAACCCGCCACTCCTTTTACCAAAGATGCTTTTCATGATGCCATCATCCGGGGACTGAATATCGAAGAACTGCGGAAAAGAAAACAGGGCACTAAGTGCAGCCCGGTGTACCAATTGAAATTAAAAGGGGGCGAAACCAAAACCATCTATTGCCGGCTTAGCAATAAGGAAACGGATAAACCCTTTGCGCCTGGTTGTGAAAAGATCTTTCAACAACGCAAGGAAGAGGCAGATGATTTTTACAATACGGTTATACCCACCGATCTTCCTGAAGAGCTCCGGAAAATAAAGAGACAGGCATTGGCCGGGCTTTTATGGAGCAAACAATACTATCATTTTGATGTGGAGCAATGGCTCAACAGTACTGATGGCATAACCCCCGTGAATGCCGGTAAGCAACATGGCAGAAACCACGACTGGACGCACCTGAAAAACCAGGACATCATTGCCATGCCTGATAAGTGGGAATACCCCTGGTATGCAGCCTGGGACCTGGCTTTTCATTGTATAGCCCTGGCCAAGGTGGACCCCGTGTTTGCCAAGAACCAGTTGCAATTGGTGATGCGCGAGTGGTACATGAAACCTGATGGGCAATTACCCGCTTATGAATGGAATTTTGGGGATGTCAACCCTCCGGTACAGGCTTTTGCCGCTTTGCAGATTTATGAAATGGAGAAGAAGGCAACCGGCGAAGGGGATATTGTTTTTCTGAAAAGGGTATTTCAAAAACTGCTGATCAATTTTACCTGGTGGATCAACCGGAAGGACCGCAATGGGAACAACATCTTTGAAGGCGGGTTCCTGGGCCTGGATAATATCGGGGTCTTTAACCGTAGCCATCACCTGCCTGGTGAAATGCAATTGGAGCAGGCCGATGGCACCAGTTGGATGGGGATGTATGCCTTGAACATGATGGACATGGCGATTGAGATCGCGCGGCACGATATTGCCTTTGAGGATACGGCCACCAAGTTTTTTGAGCATTTTGTGTTGATCGCCGAGGCGCTTAACAGTCATGCGATGTGGAATGAGGAGGATAAATTCTTTTATGATACGCTTTGTATCGCCGGTTCCGATCCTTTGCCATTGCGGATTCAGTCGATTGTGGGGTTGACCAGTTTATTTGCTGTGTCCACTATTGATCATGAATTGCTGGAAAAGCTGCCCGATTTCACGAAACGGATCACCTGGTTTGAGCAGTACCGGTTAAAGAATAATAAGTACTGGCCAAATGAAGAAAGAAAGGAGGGGGATGATATCCTGTTGTCCCTGGTTAAACGGGAACGGCTTGCGCACCTGTTAAGAAGATTATTGAATGAGGAAGAGTTTCTTTCTGAAGGAGGTATCCGGGCCTTATCAAAGTATCATGAGAAACATCCTTATTCCGTAACTATTGATGGAATCTTATACACCATCCAGTATGATCCGGGTGATTCTACGAGTAGTTTGTTTGGAGGCAACTCGAACTGGCGGGGCCCCGTGTGGATGCCGATTAACTACCTGATCATCCGGTCTATTCGTTATTATGGGGAGTATTATGGAGATTCCTTCCAGGTAGAATATCCTGTGGGGTCCGGACAACAGATGAACCTTGTACAGGTAGCAGATGAACTCACCAGGCGGGTGGTTTCCTTGTTTATGCATGATGCGGAAGGAAAGAGAAAGTCGTATGCGGAGTATAACTGGTTTTACCAGCGGCCAGGGAATGAGGAGTTATTGTTGTTTTATGAGTATTTTCATGGGGATAGTGGGAAGGGGCTGGGGGCTTCGCATCAGACGGGTTGGACAGCTTTGGTGGCAGCGCTTTAATTTTTTCACCGCAGAGAACAGGTTTACCGCAGAGAACAAGAGGACGCGGAGTTACGCAGAGATATTATGAGAGCTATTTGCTTTTGATATA
>JAYRZH010000016.1:0-6250 GCA_041916555.1 Chitinophagaceae bacterium
ACCCTTTTTATTCAGTTACCTGATCTTCGCCAGCCTGGGTATCAGCTTCTCCAAACTCCATTTCAATTTGCTTCTCAGGAGCGCGTTTCCCGTTGAACAGGTATTGCTCAACCTCATAGATGGCTGATTGGACTGCAAGGCCAAGCTCTGAGCTATGCGGATAGTCCATGTTTTCAAACTTCGCAAAGGGAGTATTCAGGTTTACGATACCATAGGGGCCTTCCTTATATCCGCTGATCGTTACGCCCTCATCTTCTCCAGATCCGCCAATTGTAAAGCCTCGGACATGAAAACCGGGAAATTCCTTTTCTTCGATATCCTCCTTCTTCTTCACTTCCCGGTCTCCGCATAATACAGCCAGGTGAGTATGTAGTTTTTGAAATGACTCTTTCAGGTCATCGTGCACGGGAATTGTGCAGGTGAGCTTGATATCCTTTTTTACAAAACCAGGTAAAGCCTGAGCGTATTCGGTTTCGAGAAACAGATCATCCTTGATTTTTGCTTTCTTGATAGTTATTCCGGCAAACTGGTTTGCCGCATCAAGGAATTTGTTGCCATCAATTACAATTGATTCTTCTGACATAGTGTGTTTTTATTGATTAAAAAAGAGATTGCTGATCGACCTTTTTCACAGGAATATTTTTGATTTTCTTAGTAGGTACTGATTGCTTCGGTTCGCTTTGTTTTGGTTTAATCATTGTATCGGACTCTTCAATTATGCTATCAGTCAGTTCATTCGGAAACACATAAAATAAACGACCTGAATTTCTGACAAGGCACATTCCGGACTGTTCCTTTAAAATTTCTACATTGTCCCCTTTCACCGCATAGACAATCCCTGAATATGCACCTACGATATCACTTTTTAGGGTCGGCATTTTCTTTATACAGATTAATCACTTTGTCTGCATACTTCATAGCCCACTTGTAACCGGTTAGCGAATTCTTATATTTCTTAAAACCTATTACCTTTCTATCACCCTGCTTGTCGATTGCAGTAATCCTCAAAGTCTTTTTGTTTTTGACGAAGTCGTCTCCATCAAAAGCAAACTCAATTTTAAGGCCAGGGTAATGTGTAATCTTTTTCCTCATTGATACTTATACTCGATTCGCTTTGATATAATTATTGGTAAAGAAGCCACGGTTTTCAGGCTTTTCTCTGCACTCCAAAAAACAGTAGGCATCGCACTTGTATCCTATCTGGAATGTGTATGTTTTGCCCTGAAAGGTCATTTTGATTTCATCCATATCAGTATGGTTTTAGGTTAAAGTCAATTATTTTCCCGTTCTTGGCGATATGCACCATCTTACCCGTGGCCATCTGGACCTCCGCGCGGAACCTGGTTTCATCGCTGTTCTTACCACTCAGGTGGATCAGGACAATGTTCTCCACCCGGGACAGGTCATAGCTCTTCAGTGTCTGCACGCAGGTATCCAGGTTCATGTGCGAGCGGATCACCCGGTCCCTGACCACCGCCGGGCTTTCTCCCGCAGCCACCCGCTCATCCAGGATCTTCAAGTCATGGTTGGCCTCAATAATGATCTGGTTCAGGTTTTTAAACCGGTACTCACAGAACTCCGTATCCGTCAGGAAAAGGACCGTGCCGCAATCCGGGTGTTGGATGAGAAAGCAGAAAGGCTCCGCCGCATCATGACGGACCGGGTAGGCTTTGACCTTGAAGGATCCTCCAACTATAACCGCATGATTAGCATGGATAAACCGGGCCCGGTGATGGGCTTCTGTCTTGCAGGCCTGGTGCGTGCCAAAGGACGACCAGACGGTGATCCCGGCTCCCATAACCTCCTGAATGGAGGCGGCATGATCTCCATGCTCATGGGTAAGCAGGCATCCCACCACGGGCTTTAGGTCAAAATCCAGGGCTTTCTTTATTTCCTGGAAGTGCACCCCGCACTCCAAAAGGAGCGCCTCCCGGTGATTATACAACAGGTAAGCGTTTCCTTTGGAGCCGGTGCCGATTATCTTCAGTTTCATCAGTACGGGGGGTTATTTTTTTCTTCAACTACATCAGCCTCGGGGATATCATCAAAGCCCGCCTCGGTGCGATTCCCTTGGCTCTTGAATTCATTCATGGTTTTTTCCGCCTGGTCCACATCGTCATCCGTGAAGGCCTGACCCATTTCGATGGACATATAACCCCAATGGCTGAATAGCCCGCGTACCAGTGTTTTTTTGGCCATGGCATCAAACTCGGTTTTCCAGGGGGAGAAACTCTCTTTAAAGGATTTGCTGTATTTCTCCGCGTGCCTGGTCACCTGCTCCTTGGTCATGTAGAGAGTTTTGGAAAACCCGTTTTTCATTTCGAAGTGAGCAAAGTAGCCTATCACCTTGTCGCTTTTCTTTTGGCCGGTCAGGTCAAACTCGCCGGTAATCTTATTGGCCTTGACGTATTCCCCTTCGTACACCACATCGGCATTGATCACGCGGTACTGGTTGGTCCGGATGGCTAACTGAATCATGCCCTTGTAACCAATCTGCAATTGAGGCAGGAGGGCATCCCCCTTCTTGTAGGGCACCACATAAGCGTATCCTAACTGCTTATTGATTGGCAGTTTCATCACCGCAGCCTTGAGGGCCTCCATGACCACCCGCTCGGGCGAACACTTTTGCAGGTTAGTGTCGGATGAGTACAAATCGACCACCGAGGCAATAAACAGGTCCTGGTTCTCCGCCACGGCCCGCTGCAATTGGTCCTTGACGGTATCTTTCTCGAAGAACTTCTGCATAGCGCTCACGGGTGTTTGCGCAGGCGGTGAGGGGGTGTTATTATTTTGAGTTGTCATTTACTGAAAGTTGAAAGTGAATAATTTTTTTACCTGGCCATGGCGGCGGATCCCACTTCCACGGTCAGTTTCTTGTGTTCTCCGGAAACAAAGAGGCCGATAATCTGGGCATCCATTTCCGGTATCTCAAGGACCGACTCCCGGTTATCAATGAAGATGGGCGCGGTCACTCCGTAATGTTTGCTCAGTGTCTTGATGACATCCAGTCCGGCCTGAATCTTTGCCGCTGTATTGGCATCCTGGAAAGGCACCCCGTTGACCAGGGCAGTGCAGGTTTCCGAGAATCCGCCGTTAATCTGCTCCTCAAACATTTTGAAGCGGACCATGGAAAACATCCCATTTACCTTCCGCTCGACCTCTTCCATCTGTGCGCGGACGAATTCCTCCACACCGAATTCCTGAGCCTCGAGGTCGGCCAGCTTTTGGGCAAGCGTGCTTTCCTGGGCTTCCAGTTCGGCGATCCGGGCGCGGATCTTCTCGGCTTGTCCCTGGGTGGCAAGCTGGGCCTTCAGGTCGGAAATCTTACCGTTCAGGGCCATACGTTTGATATTGAGTTCAGACCGGCCATTGTCGGAACCAGGGGTTTGCAGCTCTTGGGCGATCTGCTCCTTCTCAGCAAGCAGGGCTTTGTATTCGTGGGACTCTTTTACACTTTTCTCTGCCAGCTCTCCGGCCTGATCGGTGAGGCGGGTATTCTCTTCAATCATGGCAGCGATCGTCTCGTTCAATCGCTCACCCTCCGCCTTCTTGGCCTCCATTTTTGCTTCCAGGGTGGCAATTGTGGTTTTAAGAAAGGTGATATCGTCCGCTGTCTCCTTACCTTCTTTCGCGTTGTTTTCTAAATCCTGGCTCTTATTCTTGTTGAAGTTGGCCAGTAATTCAGCCTTCTTGGCTTCGACATCCACATCATCAAAGGCACGTTTACAGGTCGGGCAGCAAAACTGGGATTCATCAACAATGAACCTTTCGGCGTTTATCTCCTGCCACTCCTTTTTAAGCCGATCAATGAACTTTTCGGCCTTTTCCAGGGTTTCCTTCTCTTTTTTCAGGTCCTTTTGCAGTTCCGAATATTCCGACCGTAAACGGGAGAGCTCCGACTCTTTCTCCCCGATCTTCTTGCTACGCTCGGTAGAGGCCTTCCGGGAGCCTTCCTGGGCATCAGCTTCCATCTCATACAACTTCCGGTCAATCTCTCCCTTTCGCTTGGTAAGCTCCAACAGCCGGGCCTGGTAAGCCTTTTCCACACCGGTGATGCTGTTCAGTTTCTCATCCACGATCATCAGGTCGCCCTGCGTCTCATTCAACTCTTCGTGAAGGCTGTCATAATCCATTGGGTCCGGCATGGACCGGTTGGCCTCAGATATCCGGGTGGGTATCTGTTCCAGTTCCTCCTTGATCTTTTTCTTCTCGCTGGAAAGCTGGGCCTTCAATTCCTTGATGGTTTTCTTGCCTAAACTTTCCTGGAGCATCTTGTACCGGGTGGCGCCATTGTCTCTGGCCAGGCGGGCGATCAGGTCCTGGTCATTGGACTCCCCGGCGATATCCACCAGGATGGCCCGGCGCTCCTCCCACTTCATTACCTGGTTAAAGTGCAAGGGGGAAGTGATCATCCGGAAGGTGTTCTCGTTGATCAGGGCCGCTACCTTGGCCTGGTAGTCGGATTTTTTCACCGGCACATCATTCCAGTAATAGGTGGTTTCGTGGCCTTCAAAGATTTCGTCTTTCTGTCCGCGGGGCTTGGTCCACTTCTCCCGGAAGCATTTCCGCAAGGTGGTATCCACCCCGTCAATCAGGAAAATACCGGTGACCTCATGATCCAGCCGGTGGTAGGCCTGGTTGTTTTCGTCCAGGGTCTTGATCTCGAAGTTTGCCCGGCCCTGGCTGTCCTTATCGAACAGCAACCAGGTAAAGGCATCATTGATGGTGGTCTTGCCTGATGCGTTGGGTCCGGAGATCGTGGTCACGTCTGCAAACTCGATTTCCTGCCGGCGGATGCCTTTAAAGTTCAGTAGGATGAGTTTTGAAAGAAAAATGTTCATACTTTTGAATTGATATTGATTAGATTGATTGATTACTCAGTCAGTTAGAGAAGCGGCCCGGGCCTCCAACCACAGGGCCGCTTTCTTTTTTAGTCCACCAGGGCGCCGGTTCCTTCCAGCTCCGGATCTCCCTCACCTTCTTCGCTCTTATCAGTACCAGGAGCATCAGCGCCTTCGGGGAGATTTTCACCATCGGGGGTGGTTTCTTTGGGGTCTTTAATGTGATTCATATTGATTGCACCCGGATCCTCCGGGCAGGGTTTACAACTGAAACAATATCTGGGATGACCAACCGCCTTTCCCAGGTATTCGCCGCATCCTTCGCAAAGCGTTCCGTCAATCATCATGCTTGCTATTTCTCCCATACTTCAATTTTTGCCGTTAAAAGAAGCCGGTCTTTCCCGGCTGTCATCCGACTTGCACTCGGCAGACTTTACCATTCAGGAATAAATCCGCTGTCGTTTGGGTCCAAAAAATCATCTTCATCTGTTTCGTGCTTTACAGAGGATGGCAGAGCTTTCATCTTTTCGATAAATGATTGAGATTGCCACTGTTGAATTGGGCCTACCTCCAAATTTTCAGCATACATCTTCGCGGTAAGCTCATCAATAGGATTTATCGCATAGATGGCTCCAGAACCAAATAACCGGGTGAAAGCTGGCTGCTTTTTCGTTTCAGGAACATCTACGCGAAGCATGTTTGTTCCTGCTATATTTTGCTCTGTGCATCTTCCGGCGATCTTGGCGTGGCCGAATAGTTCAACCAGGCACCAGCAATCGAATTTTTGTGTGTTATCGTTCATGTGATTGATTTTAAAAATGGGGGCCTGTATTACAGGGACTAATGAATACGGCCCCCTCACCATTAAAAGGTTGTCCCGATAACAGGATTCGAACCTGCATATTCATTTGGCTTCTGCTCACCTACTTTTTTGCCAATTTATTTGGCACAGGCTTTACACCATACTTTTAATCGACCCGGGTCGACGCGTCTTCCAGTTCCGCCATATCGAGATAAATACCAGCCCATAGATATGGGCCTGTAACCATTCATAAACCTTCTCCTATGAAAAACAAAGGCTGCTGAAAGGGTGGGCAGTAAACGTGGTATCCGTCACATTTTACATCGGTTCAGCTTGCCAGTTTCCCCGACAACCCGCCACCACCCAATCAGCAATATTTTAAAGAACTTTTTTCAATAAGAGGGGCGAGTAGAAACAAGCCCCGGGATTAATTGCTAAAAACCGAACTGCCTATGGCTTGGCGCGATCACTCGCGGGAATCATGCCGATCCGACCATACCAGCCGGAACAGGATAAAGCCCGCAATGACCACAATCAGGGCCAGCCCAATAATGATGGCAAGCAGTTTCATACTACACCCTCCTTCTCTTTTTGGTTCCACCGCTCG
>JAYRZH010000016.1:6260-47701 GCA_041916555.1 Chitinophagaceae bacterium
CCGCTCGCAAACCTCATCCCAGTGTCGGGAGTGGTTTTGTTTCTGCCCAAGGGCTTCGCGCGTACCGAGTAGAGAATCAAGATCAATAAGATCATGGTGCCTGGTATTTCCATCGTTAGCAATTTTGGTGAACAAATCGCGGAGCATCCATCCGGCTATACCGCCGACAATGACTCCAATGACAAAGTATATTTCCATGGTATTGGTTTTAGCTATTTATGATCATCCAAAAGAGGATGGCTTCTACTATCACAATCGCGATCCAGGGCTTCAGCCTCATTTCGGGAACCCGGTCCTTATCCCATCTCGTTTTTTCGGGGTCATTATTCCAGTTCATGACGGCTGATTTTCCTTTTCAAAGCAATCCATAGCCCGCTTATTGGCTACCAGTTCCGCCTCCCTGGCGATCGCTGCCGGATCCTTCAGGTGCCTCAGGACAATGGCCGGAAGCTCTACGTGAACATTCAGGGCAATCGGCCCGACAGGACCCTTTACCGCGTGAAATGTTACGGTTGCATACACCGCGTATGGAAATTTGAAACTCAAATGCGCGGCGTCAATGTGAAGGGAAAAGATTCCCGACATAGTTCGGTTCATGGTATGAATGGTTTTGTTTTAACAGTTTCTTGATCCTGGTCACGGTATCTCTCTAATTGCCTGGCCTTCACGCCTTCTTCGATCATCTCAAAAAGTATTCTAATAAGGCACTCAACAAGGTTATCCTGCGAGGTCGTGTTCAGAATGTTGGTATCTGGTGGCGTGGCTTGCATATTCCAGACTCCTGTATTACTTTTGCAGTGCCTCCACAGGTTCAGCCTCCAGAACCTCGTTTACCGGTATTCCGGTTTCTTCCGATATAATTTGAACAGCCGCTGTGGTAGTTAATGGTCCATTAGGGTCATTATCCTTTATCCACTTTGCGACAGAGTACACGGACTTATTCATTGCAAGAGCAATTCGGGTTTTTGTCCGAGTGTCAATAAGTTCTTTGGCCTTTTCTGTTAAAATCATTTTGTTGCTATATTTGATAATAACTATTACTGATCGAAAGTACGAATCGTTTGTTTCGATTTCCAAATATTTCGATTCTTTTATTTCGATAAATCGAAATTATTGATTTGAATCAAGAAGCAGTCATAAATAAGAAAATTGCCGAAGCCATTTTTGCTGAGCGAACCAGGAGAAACTGGTCAAAAGCGCGATTAGGCAGGGAATTGGGTGGCATTTCAGGCCAGTCAATAGGTCAATACGAGGCTGGAGCAAAAACTCCCGGCGGCGAGTTTTTTATGAAATGGCAAAAGCTTTTTGGTTTCAGTCTTTCCGAAACTAATGTTTCACGTGAAACCGATTTACAGAAAGGGCAAAGCTCCGCCAATGTCATAAACCCAGGCAATTTTGCGGATCATGACTGGCTCATAAAGACCCTGGCAGCAGCAAATCAGTCCATGGCTGATTCTACCAGGTCTTTTTCAAAATCACAGGAAACTTTCTCGGAGTCTTTTAAAATAATAGCAGATACCAACAGCCAACTTGCAAAAAGGGTCCTTACTGCCGGTTATGATCAAGAAAAGTTTTTAGCCGTTTTCGCCACAGTTTCCGGGATTCAGGAAGTTTTAATTGAGGTCTCTGCGAAGGTGAAGAATATTTCAAAGGAAGAGGCCGCTGCCCAATTGGGCAGACGGGTGAACTCAGCGGTCGAAAAAGTGCAAAAAGCCGACATTCATGCTGGTGGTGGCATTGGTGACAAGGCATCATAAGAAAAGTTTTGGTTCTTAGTGGACCTATAAAATAATATTGGACCATAAAAAACAAAAGTCATGTTTAAAATTTTAACTGTTTCTTTCGTGATTTTTTCACTTACATCATGCGGAATTAAGGTCATTCCTATAAAAGGGACCTACCAAAATGTTCCTTTTGAAATCGAGACAGAAAAATCGTTCGATCAGGTTTGGGATAATGTCGTGGATCTATTCGCAAAAAAGGGATTGTCAATAGTAGTAATCGATCGAAGCTCAGGCCTCATTGTTTCAAAGCCTGGTTCCCTGATTTATACATACGAAAACTCAAAGGGGCAACTCCTTAACCCTAATGCCTGGGTGGTCATACCAAAGATTATTGATAAGGGCTCCAATAAAGTGGTAAAAAATGCTACTGTTCAGGGGGAATGGAATGTACGAATAAAAGAAAAGAACGGGAAAACTGTAATTAATGTGAACCTGGTAAATATTACAGCTTCCGTTATGAGTTTCAATACCATGAATCCTTATTTTGAAGTCTTGACTGATGCGAAATCAACAGGTGTATTTGAAAAATATATCTCCGAATTTATAAAGTGACTAACCATGCCAAGCCAACTGATAATCCCGGGTGAAAATGCTCACCTGGTAACAGCTGATCTGCTGTTTGAAATTTTCGCAATGCAGAAAACTCAAACAATCATGCTCATAAATAGGCAAAAGACCTATACCCCAGAAGAGGTTTCGAATATGATAAACAAATTCAAGTCTGAAAAATTCGAGGAGATGTTTGAAAAATACGGTACTACACCTGATTTACTGCAAACAGATGGCAATGGCTAAGAAATTACCAATTTGGGACGAGCGCATGATCATGCTCATGAATCACTTGATAAGCTCAGGCCAGTGTGAAACGCAAAAAGAGTTTTTTGATATCATTGGCTTTCGTCAAACAAGCCTATCCCAGGTGAAGCAAGGACTTCATTCATTCAGGCATCAGCATTTGCTTATTGCCTCCAAGAAATATAACGTGAACCTTAATTGGTTCTACGGCCTGGAAAGCAATATGATTCGGGAAGGGAAAAAAAGCCATTCACCAGTTCAAAAGATGCAGGAGGCTATGACAGAAATAACGGCACTATTAAATGGATAAATTCTGACCATGTAATCTCATAAACCGATAACGATGGAAAAATTTCCAGCATCTATCACCTGTCCAAAATGCGGAAGTGCCCAATTGTTTGCAGGGAAAAAAGGATTTTCTGGGAAAAAGGCGGTTGCCGGAGCCATCGTTACCGGTGGTATAGGCGTTTTAGCAGGAACTATTGGAAGCAATCAGGTTTTATTAACATGCCTTGCATGTGGCCACAAATTCAAAGCGGGAGAAGGAAATATAAGCCATGATGTGCCAATTTCATCCAGCGATCCTAATGAATTGGAATCGTTTATAATAAAAAAAATCCAATCGGATGGATTATTAAAAGCAATTCAGGCTTACAAAGAATTTAAGGGGGTGGGTTTGGAGGAATCGAAAAAAATGGTAGATGAAATTGCCGAACGTTTTAATGTCAAGCCAGCGGTAAAAACAAATAGTGGTTGTGCTGGAATTGTATTGGTTGTCATTTTAGGGATTGTCATACTATGGATTGTGTAGGTTACGCCAGGATTAGCATCGAGGACCAGTCCACCAACTCCCTCCCCGGGCAGGTGGAACGGATCACCGCGTACTGCCAGCGCAATAACCTGGAGCTTGCCCAGGTCTTCATAGACAATGGGCAGTCAGCTTTCAACTTCAACCGGCGCGAATGGAAAGAGGTAGAATCCTTTCTCAAGGCCAACCGGCAGATCAAATACCTGGTCATTGACACCATGGACCGGTTTTCCAGGGCGAACCTAGTGGATGCCCTGGCCAAGATGGACGAAATCCAGCGGCGCACCGGCGTGAAGATCCTCACCGTTTCCGATCCGGTAAATCTTGATATCGAGGACTTCGGCACGGACCTGCGCCGGGTGATGGAGCTGATGTTCTCCAATTACGAACTGAAAAGGATCCGCAAGCGCACCAGTGACGGAATGTACCAGGCCATGCGCTCCGGAAAGTGGATCAGCGGTGCCCCGTATGGGTATAAGAATGTCCGGGACCAGGACGGACGGCCCACCCTGCAGATCGATGAGGACAAAGCCTATGCGGTCCGCATGATCTTCCGCCAGTTCCTGGCTGGCAAACAACTGGATGAAATCCGCCGGCACATTACCTCCGCTGGTTTCAAACTGAAAGGCAATAGTGCCATCCGCCGGATCCTGGAGAACCCGGCCTATGCGGGCCTGATCAAATTACCCGGACATGGCCACAACGCCCCCACGGTTGTAAAAGGGCTGCATACGGCCATTATCACCGAAAATCAATACTGGACTGCTCAAAGCCTGATCGGGGCAAAGAAGCGGGGCATACAGCGCAAAGAGTCCGTTTATCTGAAAGGCGCCATCCGCTGCCATTGCGGCCTGCTCCTATCCAGCGACCTGGCCCAGGGAAAAAGCAAGAAGTATTCCTACTACCTATGCCGGGTCCACCGCAAAAATATTTCCGCCATCAAACTGCACCGCCACATGGATGAGGTCCTGGAAATGCTGGCGCTGCCACCGGATGCCATTGCGGTAAAGGCCGAGCGCCTACGGGCAATGATCGCGGAAAAGATGGATGGTAAGGGCGGGGACCTGATGCGGGCAAATTTGGCCCTGCAGAAGCTCCAGGACCGGATTGCGGCCACGCAGGAAAAATACCTGACCCAGCCGGATATCAGCGAGAAGGTTTATTCGAAGGTCATGACCGGGCTCAAAGCGGACGAGGCCCGCCTGCAGGAGCAAGTGGCTGAACTGTCCGCCGGCACCCAGGACTATTACCAGGTCATGGAAGAGGTACTGAGTAAGCTCTCTGATCTGAAGGCCCTGTTTCATTCCTTCACCACTATTCGCAAAACGATGTTTTTAAAGGTGGTTTTCGGTGAAATGCTTTGGTACGAGGGTGGAATTATTCGAACACCTTACCTGCATCCGTTCTTTCGGCATAATGAGTTGAAGCTAAAAGAAAAAGGGCTGCTGGAAATTCAGCAACCCTCATTCAATTTGGGAGTAACTCCCGTTAGTAGCCCGTACGGGATTCGAACCCGTATCACCACCGTGAAAGGGTGGTGTCCTAGCCCTTAGACGAACGGGCCGTTTTTGGGACGGCAAAGATAGGATTCTGTCCTTTTATATCAAAATGTTTTTCAGGGAAAATAGGCCCGGTTTGGGTACCCGGAATCTGGAAAAAAATACCCCCCCGCAAAGCGGGGGGGCCATGGCTCTTCCAAACCGTCCTGTTACGAATATTTTTACTTTTTGGCGAGGTCAAATTTTTTGAAAATGCTTCTTACGGCCGCATTGATCTCCTTGGTTGTCAGATTTCGGCTATTCACCTCATCTGTTGTCCATCCCTGCCAAACCACCTTCTCCGATCTGGCATCGATCATGCTGATGGTTACCGTACCCTCGCGAATTGATTCCTCCCGTCGGTCATACCCGATAAACTGCGATGGATAGTACACTGTCACCACCCGGCGGGTATAAGGATTGTAGAGATAACGCATGGCGGGGCGTGAGTACAGCGGGTCATTTGATTCCCGGGTGCTTCTTTCCACCACCACCTCATAATTCAGGTACACATCCGGTCTTCGTTCATTCTGCTTCCAGCCGGCCTTGATCAATTCAGCCGTCACAGCCTCTCGTATCTTTTTCTCTGTGAGACTGTTCTTCTTATCTTTTGAGGATTCCAACCAACCAAAGGAACGGTATTCATTGAAATTGACCGTATCGTCTTTCTCTATGTGAGCCGGTGCGGCACATCCTGTCACCACCAGCGCGGCAATCATCACCATCCCGGCCCAGGTCCAATATCTGTTTTTCATGTGCTTCCGTTTTAGTACAATTCTTAAACGGAAATTTCAGGCCAGGGTTTAATAAGGAAATGTGAAAGACTCGTTAGGGAAGTCTTAAAGCTGCAAAGGAGGGTGGTTTACTCTTTATCCTAACCCTACTTCATAATGCATTTCAGGGATTTCTATGTCAACAAACCCTTTCTTAAACAACCTTGATTTAAAGTCCTGCTGTACATCATACTCCCCATGCACCAAAAACAATCTCTTAACCTGCCGGGGATCCTGACAAGCAAGCCACTGGCTCAGGTCTTCATAATCGCCATGGGCACTCATGCTCCTGATCGATCCCACTTCAGCATGTACTTCATGCATCACGCCAAATATCCGCACCTCTTTATTCCCCGATTGCAGCCTGGCACCTAAGGAATTGGGCTCGCAATAGCCGGTCATCAGGATGGCATTGCGGCTGTTCTCCACATTGTTACTGATATGGTGCTTCACCCTCCCCGCTTCGGCCATACCACTCGCGGATATAATTACACAGGGTTCATTCCGGAAATTGAGCATCTTGCTTTGCTCCACCGTCTTAACATATTTCAACCCCTTAAAATGAAAAGGGTCCTGATCGCTTTTCAATACCTTCTGGATCGTTTTATTAAAATAATCAGGGTATTTTTTTACGATCTCCGTAGCCTCGATACTTAATGGGCTATCGACAAAATACTCCAGGTCAGGCAACCTGTTCTCCAATTCCAACTGGTTCAGGGCATACAGGATCTCCTGGGTCCTGCCCACACTAAAAGCTGGGATTATGAGCTTCCCTTTTTTCTTAATACAGGTATTCTCCACCCATTCCAATAATTGGTCAGGCGTGGTTATATGCATATCGTGCAATTTGTTCCCATACGTGGATTCAAGTATGATATAATCCGCCTGTGGAAATTCATCGGGTGATTTGAGAATAACGTCCCGGTAACGCCCCACATCCCCGCTAAAGGTCAGGGTGCGTGTATTACCATTTTCCTTTATCCTTAAATGCACACAGGCGCTGCCTATGATATGACCGGCATCGGTAAACAACAATTCCACATCCGGATAGATGGTGGTCCAACGGTCATAAGGCACCGTTACAAGATGGTCTGCCGCCTTTTTGGCATCATCCACTGTGTACAATGGTTTAATATAAGGTAGCCCCTCTGTGGCCCTTTTCTTATTTACATACCGAACATCACTTTCCTGGATCTCCGCCGAATCTTCCATCAATACAGTGGCCAGGTCCTTGGTGGCCGGTGTACAAAAGATTTTTCCCCCATAGCCTTCCTTGACCAATTTTGGTATCAGGCCGCTATGGTCGATATGCGCATGGGATAAGACCATCACATCTACTTCAGATGGCTCAAAACCAAATTGACTGTTAAGGGAAATGGTTTCCTTACCCATGCCCTGGAACATACCGCAATCCAGCAATATCTTCTTTCCATTCTTTAATGTGATCAGGTGTTTGGAGCCGGTTACACATCGCGCTGCTCCGTGAAAGGCTATTTTCATATGACTTAATTCTTTTTTGCTTTAAATGACCAGGTGATGTAGAACTCAGCAACCAAATCCCCTTCGGGATTCTTCCCTACTGACCTGGCTTTTATGGAGCGGGCTTCACCGCTGGCTATTGCTTCCTCAATGACCGACTGGATTTTGTCGCCATCCTCACAGGTAAAGACCGTTAATCCGGTGGCCTTCTTAAAAAAATCCCCCTCCAACTTTACCACCAGCATCGATATTGCCGGCTTACGTTGATAGGTATGTCCCATGGCAAGCAGACCAGTACTCATTTCCGCGGCCATACTTAAACAAGCGAAATAAGTAGAACGGAATGGGTTCTGCGAAAGCCACTTATAGGGAACAGTAACCTGGGCCTTTTGTTCATCCACCGATCGCACACGAACCCCTGCCAGCCAGGCGGCGGGTAGTTTGGAAAAAAGAAACAATCCAAACTTCCATCGGTTATTCACCAGGTTAATAAATTTCTGCATCTTTTATCCTTTATCAAAACCCACTACGCAAACGGCGGCCTTATTATCATTGGCATCGGCCTTGAAATGGATCGAGCCATCTTGCGTACTGTTGTACTGCACCGAGCGAATCTGTAATGAACGCAAGGCCTCATTTACCTTCCCGGAATAATCACCTTGCGTACTGGTACTGATCGCGCGGTTGATGGCATTGTAATCCAGTTCTTCTGTACTGACAACAATGGCAATATGATCCCGCGTGCCGAGTGAATCCGCTTCAAATGACTGTGCCCTTGGAAACAACCGATAACCCGTAATGCCACAATATGGTGAATGTTTGGAAACGGTTTCTCCTTGTTTCAAATAGGGGAACAACACAAAACTGGATCCATCCACCTCCTGTCCGAAAATATAGATATAACATTCTGTCTCATTCTGGATCTCCATTTTAAACCGGGTTCCGATGCTGATTGGCCGGATGGTTTGGAAATAATTTCCGGTATTTCGAAGAGCGATATGCTGTTTATCGTCGTTCTTTACCAACCCGATGGTACATTCCAGCGGGATATTGGCTACCGAGGTCCGCTTGGGCAACGGGTCAATGCCATAGGCTTCGCGCACATAGTTTTTAAAATCGGCATACCGTACCCATCCAATGCCATTCTTTCCCCACTCAGACCCCCAACTGTTCATGATCTGGAAGGCCCCGCCATATTTTGCATCGTCATATCCTATCACACACATGGCATGTCCACCCATTCCCATCTGCGACTGGTCCATCCCCTGGGGCTGCCAGAGATCCTGACCCATCATGGGCTGCATAAAACTCTGTCCCACCATCATCCCTATCACCACCGGGGCATCTTTGGCCAAATGCTCTTTGATGGCCCGTACGCTGATCTGGTCTATATTATCCCCGCTGGTTAACCTTGTAAACCCATGAATGACATTTTGCCTCCCGGCCTGTATATCCGCTGTACCCGGCATCCGTTCACAATCATTTTCATTGTAGGGGTATTGGCTCAGGGGCACACCGCCATTTCTGGACATGGCTTCCATAGCCCTTTGCAGATAAGACCCCTGGCATCCATCCAAACGAATCTGGTTGTATAAATAAGAGGGGCTAAAGCGGATATTATTCGGATCGGACCCGGTGGCCGCCGAGGTTAAAATGGTTTGGGCCGCATAGGCTGAACTCCAGGCCACACAACTACCTTGCTGTCCCTGGTTTAACCTGTCGGGGGCAAAACGAAGAAGGGAAACCGCTTCGGGCAATGCATTTTTGGGGTTGGTTTCATCCAACTCCTCATATACCGATGCCTTGTTGAATTCATCCGGATTAAAACTGTATCCGCTTTGAGAGAACAGGCTGGCGATCTGGGCCACATTACATCCCCCTGATTTGTTCATTAAGAAATAGGCCCCGGCAGCTATTACCAGCAGCAGGATGATTCCTTTTCCTTTGAATAATCCCAGCAATAAAGGCAACAAATTAAAAAGCCCGCCACCTCCCCCACCGGGGAAATTGGGCCTTCCCCCACCACCGCTGTTATCATTATAATCATTTTGCGGCTGATTGGGGTCGTCTGTCATTCGGATAGGCATGGCAAATAGTTTTTTGTTCAAACTAAATGTACGCCTAAATCTTAATTTGTACTCATTAAATCAGGGGGATCTGCTTCCGGATCAGGTCATCAAACTGATCGGCTTCACGGATCAGAAATGCCTGGCCATTTTTGACCAGTACTTCCGCTGGTTTGTAGCGGGAATTATAATGCGAGGACATTTCAAACCCATAAGCCCCGGCATTGTACAATACCAGTAAATCTCCTTCTCGGACCTCAGGCAGTTCACGGTCAGTGGCAAAATTGTCTGTCTCACAGATATACCCTGTTACCTGATAAACCCTGGGTTGACCATGGGGGTTGGAGATGTTTTCAATATGATGATAGGCATCATACATCATCGGTCTGATGAGGTGGTTCAACCCGCTATTAACAGCCACAAAGACCTGGTCGCCGTTGTCTTTTATCACATTCACCTTTGTGATCAGGTAGCCACATTCGCTCACCAGGAATTTACCGGGCTCAAACCAAATTTCCAGTGGTTTTTGTCCAGGCAGGCGGTGCTCATCAAATGAGGATACAATCTTTTTGGCCAGTTTGTCCAGATCCACCGTTTTATCTCCCGGCTTATAGGGAACTTTAAATCCGCCACCCAGGTCAATCACTTCCAGATCGGGGAATTGAGGTATGAGATCAAACAGCACTTCAAACCCTTTAACAAAAATTTCCGCATCGGCAATATCGCTTCCGGTATGCAGGTGAAGGGTGCGGATAAAAATATCATGCCTATTTACCAGCTCCAGGATTTCGTTCAATTGGGTGACCGGTATGCCAAACTTGCTGCGGTCGTGACCGGTTGAAATTTTCAAATTTCCTCCACCCATGATATTGGGTCTGACACGGATACCAACCGGATAACCTTTCCCATTTTTTCTGCCGTAATGCTGTCCAAACTTTTCGAGGTTGGAAAGGCTGTCGATATTCACATGGACACCAGCCTCAACGGCTGCCGCGATTTCTTCAAAATCAATTCCGTTGGAGGTGTACAGGATATTGCCAGGTTTTACACCGGCATAAAGGGCCAGTTTTACTTCATTGATGCTGCTGCAATCGATCGAGCAGCCAATGGAATCCACATAGTGGATGATGTTTATATTGGTCAGCGCCTTGCAGGCATAGAAAAACCGGGCATTGCATCCGGTAAAGGCCAGGTGCAGTTTCTCATATTGTTCCCTGATCTTTTCGGCATGGTACACATAGAGGGGTGTTCCAAAAGTCTCCGCGATGGACCGAAGTTGTTCTGGGGAAAGGCTATACTGCATGATGTGGTGGTGATCAGGTTCAGGAGGCCGATTCATCCGGACCAGCCTCAGGGTTATTTTCTTCCGGAGCGCCAAGTAATTCACCGGTTTCATTTACAACCAATGGTGTGGTCTCATCGATCATTGGTTTCTCGGCGGCTAGTTCCATTTCCTGGGCATCCGCGGAACGGATGAGGGTAGGTTCAACCAGTTGTTCGGCCAATACTTCTTTGATCTTGGGCAGGTCATCAGCGCTGTTGATGCCAAAATAATCCATAAAGTTTTTGGATGTGGCATAGACCAGCGGATGTCCCGGCATTTTTTCATTACGCCCGGAGATAAGGATTAATTCTTTCTCCAGTAATTTCTGAACGGTATAATCACTGTTCACCCCACGAATGGCTTCGATCTCACCCTTGGTGATGGGTTGTTTATAAGCGATAATAGCCAGGGTTTCCATGGCGGCACCGGAGAGCTTCTTAAGAAATTTATCTCCGTTCAGTTGAGCCACGGTTTTGTGGTATTCCCTTTTGGTCAGGAACTGCCATCCTCCGCCACTCATCCTTACTTCAAAAGGATAGAACTCGGCATTGTATTTTTCTACAATGCCCTCGAGGGCTGCTTCTACCTGGTCGAGGGTAACCTTTTCTTCCATAAAGCCAAAGGCGTTATTGAGGAGTTCGGTAATATCCAGGGTTGTCAGTGGTTTATCACTGGCGAAAACAAGGGCCTCTATATGGGGTATGAGATGGGTAATTTCCATATTTATCTACTGATTACGGGTCACCGGCAGGTTTCCTTATTGTTGCAGGGCGGCGGCGCCACTGACGATCTCGGTCAATTCGGTGGTGATCGCAGCCTGACGGGCCCTGTTGTAAGAAATCTTCAGTGAGCGCAACATTTCGTTGGCGTTTTCACTGGCCTTATCCATGGCAGTCATACGGGCCCCATGCTCGGAGGCATTGGAATCCAGTACGGCTTTATACAACTGGGTATTCAGGATCTTGGGCATCAGCACCGCGATCAACTGGTCTTTTTGTGGATCAAAAATAAAATCGGCTTTTGCCCCTCCGGCCTTTGGCTCCGCTTTGGGGATAGGCAGGAATGGCTCAACGACAAAACGCTGGGAAGCGGCATTCTTAAATTCCGAATAAACTATTTCCACCTTGTCAAAAGCCTTTTCTTCAAATGCTTTGATGGCTGCCTGGGCACATTCCGACACGGATTCAAAGCTCAGGTGATGGAAGATATCCTTGAATGTTTCTTCTGTTTTGTATTTGTTCTTCTGAAAATGCTCAAACCCTTTTTTCCCAATCGCCCAAATGGTTACCTGGCCCTTTTTGTTCTGTTCACTGTATTTTTCCTTGATGGTCGCTTTGGTCAGCTTGATTAGGTTTGCATTATAAGCGCCACAAAGACCACGGTCACTGGTGATCACGATCATCAGTACTTTTTCCACCGGGCGCTCGGTAGCGAGGTTTCCACCCGCAGCCGCATCCGAACCACTCACGATATTGCTCAGCAGGTCTTGCAGTTTCCGGGCATAGGGGCGCATCTGAACGATGGCATCCTGGGCGCGGCGTAATTTGGCAGCGCTTACCATTTTCATCGCTTTGGTGATCTGCTGGGTGCTTTGCACCGACTTGATACGGTTCCTAACCTCTTTCAGTTGTCCGGCCATGGTACAGGGTTATTTTGACGGGTTTCCCCCTTTTAACTGCTTATTTTTCAGGCCGCAAAACTAAGGTGTTCCGGCCTAAATTCCATATCCGCGGGGTGGGACTTATCCCCGAAAAAAAAGTCCCGCCTTTGGCGGGACCTTATCGATTAATTATGAGGCGTTTAATTACGTAAAATGGCCAGCGACCGGCGCTCGGTATCACTGGTCAGCAACACCGAATACAGACCCTGGGGAAGATTGGCCAGGTCAAGGGTGTTGAGGCCAATACCAAGCTGTTTCTGCATCAGGGAGCGTCCGCTGGCGTCAAAGACCTGCACAGTGACCTTTTTCATCAGTCCGGTACCCGGATCGGCCTGCAGGTATAACTTGTCATGCACAGGGTTGGGATAAATATTCAATTTATACCCCGCCATGGCAAATTCGTTGACCCCGGTACTCAGGAAGGCAAATCCATCGGACGTCTTTTCACAACCATTGCCGGATGTACCTTTCAACTTATAAGTGCCGGTGGCCACCACGGTATGTGTGGCGCCGGTGGCGCCCGGAATAGCCACATCATTGAGATACCATTGATAACTGCTATAGGTTGTCTGAACACTCAGGATCGTACCATTGGCACTGATGACCGGTTTGACCGCGGCTGTTTTATGAAGTAGTATAAAGTTGGCAGAAAAATCCAGTGAGTTACAGCCACTGGCCTGTGCCCGCACTTTGTAATTGCCAATTGCCTTGGCGTAAAGTTGGTTAGTGCTATTGTTGGTCACCAGCACATCATTGACATACCAAAGATTTGTCCCGTTATAAGACGAAGTCAGCAACAGGCTGTCGCCTTCGCAAATGGTCTGGGTGCCAGCCGGGCTCAGCGTCGGATTGGCCGGTGCGGGTGTAACCGTCAGCGAAATGGTATTGCTGGGGTTGGAGATACATCCCGTGGCAGCGGTGTATCGAACATAGTAATCACCGGCCTGATTGGCGTTATAGGTCTGATTGGTGGCCCCGGCAATCGAAGCTCCGTTACGGTACCACTGGTTACCATTGGCACTATTGGATTCAAGTTGCTTGAAGGAACCTTCGCAGAAATTATTGGTATGCGGACCCGGGCCGACAAAAGCCGCAACGGCAGCAGGTGGCGTCGGATTCACCGTCACAATAACCGAATCCGAATAATTATAACAACCACTTGTGGGATGTGTCACCCGCAGGAAGTAAGTACCGGATTGGGTGGCCGAATAGGAATCACCGGTGGCCCCGGAGATGGCACTGGTATTGCGGAACCATTGATTGGAACTATTGGCCAGGGAAGAAGTAAGGTTCACGGAACCACCTTCGCAAAATACCGTAGCGCCTCCTAATTGCAACACCGGTTTGGCGGGTGCAGCCAGGTGACTGACGGCAATACCATTCGTGCCATCACTATAACATCCGCTGGTAAATATCCTTACTGTGTAGGTGCCAGTTTGTTTTGCCCAATAAGAATCGGTGGTAGCGCCAGGTATAGCCACATCATTTCTGAACCACTGTATGCCGGAGGTGTTAACACTCAAATTCAATTTTACCGAATCCGTGGCACAGATAGCGGTGGCAGATTCGGCGGAAATGGTATAAGTGTTGGGGTAAACCGGACAAGTGTTGAATGTAAAACTGTTACAGATACCTGGTTCTGTCAGGTTTTCTGGTGTGGCAGACCATGTATAGGCCGTTGCAGGCGCAGGAGTAAAGGTGTAGGTGGTATCCGATACAACCGTTTCAATATTACCTGGATTCAACCGAACCCGGTATCCATTGGCACCAGCCGATTTGCGCCAGGTCAGCGTGACCGGAATACCCTGGGGAATATTAACCGCGTTGTTGGCCGGATATACAAGGGGCGGACAGGTAACTATCCCGGTATTAATAGGAAATTGATTCAGATAAATGGTCATTGAGTAGGATGGAGCCTGGGAACTTCCGCAAACGATATCCGACAACCCATCCTGATTCAGATCCGCGATCAGGGCGCTACTAGCGCCGCTACCGGCGGGATAGGTAACAAAGTCCTGAAACGAGATAGTGGATGTAGTGCTGGTATTACGCAGTACGGAAACAAAATTGCTGCTGGAGGATGTTCCCGCTGCGACATCGAGTTTGCCATCGGCATCGAGATCACCGATATCCAGTAAGCGGGGACTAAAATAGGTGGCAAAACTGGTTCCGGGCTCGAAAGAAAGTGTGCCGCTGCTGGTATTTTTGAACACGGAAATGGTATTAGGACCCAGGTTGGTCACCACCAAATCCTTTAAGCCGTCTCCATTGATATCGCCAATGGCTACACCCCAGGGATAATCGCCCGTAGCGAGTGGTACCTGGTTACCCATGGAAATGGTACCGGGTGTACTATTGTTTTGGTACATCAATAAATTATCAACATCCTTTCCAGTAACGGCAATATCCGGCTTACCGTCATTATTCAAATCTCCAACAGCTACGCCTTCGGGAGAAGCACCCACCACATAATCCACTTTAGTATCAAAGGATATTGTGGATCCTGTAGATGTGTTTCTGAACACTGAAAAGGTATTGCTTCCTTCGTTGGAAGTTATTACATCAATTTTCCCATCGCCATCAATATCGCCGGTGGCAATGGCCCGGGGTGTGCTTCCCGAAGCAAAGGTTAACGGGGCTTCAAAACTCACTGATCCGGGTGTGCTGGTATTGCGAAGCGTGTGAAATACATTGAAGGTGGGACTGGTCACAACCAGGTCCAGTTTACCATCCCCATCGAGATCGGCCGTTGACATGGCCATGGGGTTTTGAATGCCCCCACCGATAAATACTGATTGAAACGACAAAGTGGCTGTAGAAGTATTTCGTCTAACGACAATATCGTTTTGGAAAAAAATGGAATAAATCAGGTCATTCTTTCCATCTCCATCCATATCACCGTCAGTGATGGCTGTACTTCCCACAAAGGATTGTCCGGATGAAAAGGAAGAGGCGCCAAAGGCAAAACCGGCACCAGGATAGGTAACATGAAAAGGTGTTGCGGAACGGGCAACCAGTCCACCTTTGATTACAGTCAACGGTTTATAGGTAGCCCCAATGGGAACTGTGACGGTCAGGGTGGTGGATGTTGAACCAGAAACTACAGCCTTCACCGAACCAAAGTAAACTATATGGTCACCCGGGGTGGTACTAAAATTGGAGCCAGTAATGGTCACTGTGGTGCCTATGGGTCCGGAAGAAGGAGAGAAAGAAGAGATAACAGGGGCTTGGGAAAAACAGAGGACAGACAGCATCAGGCTGACGCCCAGAGAGAACAATTGCTTCATGCAGGGAAGGTTTTTGGTTTATGGCTTATCCCCTTTCAGATCGTCAAATACCCAACCGGGGTACGGATTTTATGCTAAAAAAGGTAAGTCCTGATATATTGCTGCCAAAAATAATATTAGACAGCGAATAATCAATCTTTTAATTCAATTTCCCGGCTTATACTGTGTGATTTTTTCAACAACCCGCCTTCCCTGGCGGCATTTTTCAGTACTTTTTCAGATTCCCAGATGAATAAGAGATTAACGGGTCCGTTAGACACTTGACTTAGTTGATCGCGGGTGATGGTTATCTTGCCCTGCCTGATCGTATCGACTTCATTTATATCATTGCTGGAGTACAGTGTGTCCGACATCCAAACCTGAACAAGCTCCCCATCGGCCAGGCCCTTAAATCCAAAGGAAAGATCGCCCCGGGATACAGGCCCTTTCACATCCGGCTCCAGGTAAAAAGGGTGAAATTCAAATTCCTCCTCGTACTCTTTCCCATTCAGGTCAACAAACTTAATGGTATGCTTACCGGCAAACTGGGCCAGGGGTTTAACATACTCATAATAGGCCCCTTCAAACTTGGTGCTGTCAACCTTTATTTCCTGACCATCGATAAACACTTTGCTGGGTTCATTTAACACCAGGGTGGTTCCGTCTGGTCCGCCCATGCGGTAGATCAGTTTGACCACGGCATCTTCTTTCCCTTCTTCAGACCATACCTTATAGTCAAAAAAAACAGCTTCCGGGTTTACATCCTTACTGTTTCCGATCTCACTACTGGTACAAGCCGAAGTTGTTACGATAATAAATAACGTAAATAGAATGATGGATGAGCGCATAAGTAGTTATTTCCAATTAATACCCCAAGAGCGGGTAAAGTACGTTAAAAAAAACTGAAAATTAAGGGCTTAGCGGCAGATAGACCAACCCCCGAAACCCTCCGTAATTTCCTATCTTTGCTTTCCTCTGTCAAATTGGCCTGAATTTAAGTGTAGCACCCTTTTTGACCGGGTAAAATTCTTAAAAATCAAATTTTTAGCAAATACCCAATAACCCGTAGTTATGATCGGTTTTATATCAAAGCTGTTCGGTGGAAGCAAATCGGAAAAGGATGTCAAGGGTCTTCTACCCCAGGTTACCAGGATCAATGAGTATTTTAAATCCTACCAATCCCTGACCAACGATCAGCTCCGCGGCAAAACCGCAGAATTCAAAGAACGCATTGCCGCACACCTGGCGCCGATCGACGCGGAAATAGCTGCCCAGAACCAGAAAGCTGAAAGCCTGCCTTTTAATGACCTCTTGGGAAAGGACGCGATCTATCAGGAAGTGGACAAATTAAAAAAGAAAAGGGACGAAGAAACTGAAACCATCCTCAACAGTATCCTTCCCGAAGCTTTTGCCGTTGTAAAAGAAACAGCCCGCCGTTTTAAGGAAAATACCAGCATCGTTTCCTCCGCTACCCAACTCGACCGCGACCTGAGTGTAAAGAGGGAACATGTAAAGATCGAGGGTGATAAATCGATTTATAGCAATAGTTGGAATGCCGCCGGAAACCTGGTTACCTGGAACATGGTGCATTACGATGTTCAGTTAATCGGTGGTATGGTACTCCATCAGGGAAAAATTTCCGAGATGGCTACCGGTGAAGGTAAAACACTGGTCTCTACCCTGCCCGCCTACCTCAATGCCCTGGCCGGACAGGGAGTCCATATCGTAACAGTGAACGATTACCTGGCCCGTCGCGACCAGGAATGGAATGGCCCCATCTTTGAATGGCTGGGGATAACCGTGGACTGTATCGACAAACATCAGCCGAATACGGAGGAAAGAAGAAAAGCCTATCTCGCGGATATCACCTATGGCACCAATAACGAATTTGGTTTTGACTATCTCCGTGACAACATGGTCCACAGCGCCGATGAAATGGTTCAGCGCAAGCACCATTATGCCATGGTGGATGAAACCGACTCCGTATTGATCGATGACGCCCGTACCCCCCTGATCATCTCGGGTCCTGTACCAAGGGGAGAGGACCAGCAATACCATATCCTGAAACCCCGGGTACAACAACTGGTGGAAGCCCAGGAGAAAATTGCCCGTAATTGCCTGAATGAAGCCAAGAAAAGAATGGCCGAAGGCGATGACGATCCCAAAGGCGGAGGAATGTTGTTATACCGGGCGCACCGTGGCTTGCCCAAATACGGTCCCCTGATCAAATTCCTGAGCGAACCCGGGATACGGGTTAAAATGCAGAAAACCGAGAACTACTATCTCGCGGATCAGCAGAAAGAAATGAAACGCATCGATGAAGATTTGCTATTCTATATCGATGAAAAAAATAATTCGGTTGACCTTACTGATAAAGGTATCCAGATGCTCACCCGGGCCGGGGAAGATCCGGATTTCTTTGTAATGCCCGATATCGGCATGCGTCTCGCGGAAATAGAAAAAATGGAAGGCGCCAATGAAGAAAAACTTCAGCTAAAAGAAGCCGCCCTTAATGAATTCCGCCTGAAAGCCGATCGTATCCACACCGTTCACCAATTGCTAAAAGCCTATACGCTATTTGACAAAGATGTGGAATATGTGGTGATCGAGGGCCAGGTAAAGATCGTTGATGAGCAAACCGGTCGTATCATGGAAGGCCGCCGGTACAGTGATGGTCTCCACCAGGCCATTGAAGCCAAGGAAAATGTGAAGATCGAAGCGGCAACCCAAACCTATGCCACCATTACCCTCCAGAACTATTTCCGGATGTACCATAAACTGGCAGGTATGACCGGTACCGCCGAAACAGAAGCAGGGGAATTCTGGACCATTTACAAGCTGGATGTGGTAACCATACCCACCAACTTGCCCATGGTGCGCAAAGATGAACAAGACCTGGTTTATAAAACCAAAAGGGAAAAATACAAAGCCGTTATTGACGAAATTGAAAGGCTTCGCAATGAAGGACGCCCGGTGCTGGTGGGTACCACTTCGGTGGAGATCAGTGAACTGCTGAGCAAAATGCTCCATGTAAAAAAGATCCCGCACAATGTACTGAACGCGAAACAACATAGCCGTGAAGCCCAGGTAGTTGCCGAAGCCGGATTGGCCGGTGCCGTAACCATTGCCACCAACATGGCCGGTCGTGGTACGGACATTAAACTCGGACCCGGTGTGAAAGAAGCCGGTGGTTTGGCCATCATTGGTACCGAAAGACATGAAAGCCGTCGGGTTGACAGACAGCTTCGTGGTCGTGCGGGTCGTCAGGGTGACCCCGGTTCCTCCCAATTCTATGTGGCGCTGGATGATGACCTGATGCGTATGTTTGGCAGCGAACGAATTGCCTCCATCATGGACCGTCTTGGTTACAAGGAAGGGGAAGTGATCCAGCATAGCATGATCACCAAGAGCATCGAAAGGGCCCAGAAAAAAGTGGAGGAGAACAACTTTGGAATCCGCAAACGCCTGCTCGAGTACGATGATGTGATGAACAAGCAGCGGAATGTGGTGTATGGAAAAAGACAACACGCCCTGTTTGGCGAACGCCTGGCCCTGGACATCGACAACGCCTTCTCCATCGTGGCTGAAGGATTGGTAAACGCCTATAAAGAGCAGGAAGATTATGATGGGTTCAAATTGGATTGTATCGTCAATTTTGGCATTGATACCGCCATTGAAAAAGAAGAATTTCTCCGTGGCAATGCCGGGGAGCTTATTGACAAATTGTACAATGAAGCCACCTCGCATTATCAAAAGAGAAAAGAAGACCTGAAAGTACAGGCCCTGCCGGTGTTTAAAAACATCCGTCAAACCCAGGGCAAACATATCGAGAATGTAGTGGTGCCCTTTACCGATGGCACCAAAGGCATCAACGCCCTTACCAACCTGCAAAAAACACTCGATACCCAGGGCGAAGAATTATGCAATGCGCTGGAAAGAACCATCACCCTGGCCACCATCGATGATTCCTGGAAAGAACACCTCCGCGCCATGGATGACCTGAAACAAAGCGTTCAGACCGCCTACCTGGAGCAGAAAGACCCACTTGTGATCTATAAAGTGGAAGCCTTTAATCTGTTTAAGGTCATGGATAGCGAAGTAAACCGAAACATCGTATCCTTCCTCTGCCATGCCGGATTACCGGTACAGGAAGAAACCGCTGCGCTTAAAGAAGGACGGGTGGAAAAAACAGACATGAGCAGGATGCGGGCAAACAAAGCCGAAGTGGAAACGGCCGGGGAAGAATATGGCGCCAATGAAAAAGATTATTATGACCCCTCCGCCGGAGGAGCCGCGGTAAAACATGAGCCGGTAAAGGTTGGTCCCAAGATCGGCCGGAATGACCCCTGCCCCTGTGGTAGCGGGAAGAAGTTCAAGCATTGTCATGGAAAGGATGCTTAACTGAAATTCGTATATCTCAAAGATTGAAAACAACATTAAAGAGGCCAGGATGTCGACTCTCCAGAAAATTGTTGAAATAGGTTAAGAAGGAACGATCAGGCTTTCCATTTTGATTTGATCCCCTAATTCCTTACCTTAAGGAAAATCAAATTACTATGCAACTCGGCGCCTTCTCCATCAGCCTGAGCGTGAAAGACATTCATGCTTCCAAAGCTTTTTACGAAAACCTGGGTTTCACTTTTAAAGGAGGGAACATTGACCAAAACTGGATCGTTCTAAAAAATGGCAATGCCGTGATAGGTCTTTTCCAGGGAATGTTTGAAGGAAACCTCTTGACCTTTAATCCCGGTTGGGACCAGAACGCCCAACCCATTACCCCCTTTGAGGATGTTCGGCAAATTCAATCCCGCCTCAAAGAAGCCGGTATTACACTCGACGCCGAAGCGGATACCTCCACCACCGGACCAGCCCATATCTTTCTTAAAGACCCGGATGGCAATGTGATATTGATTGATCAGCATGTAGGGGGTGAATAAGTGAATAGGTGAATGGTGAAAATACTAAAGTATCCACCATTCACCTATTCACCATTCACTTATTCACCATTCACTTCACCCCATACTTATACTTATATCTCTCATAAAGCTGCTTCTGCTTATCATCCAGACTGATCTTTCTGCCCTGAATAAAGGCATCCGTGATGATCTGGCTGCGCATATCGAGGATATCGCCATCACAAACCACGATATTGGCATCCTTTCCTTTTTCAATAGAGCCTGTACGATCATCAATGCCAAGGATCTTGGCGGCATTCAGGGTGATGGCAGACAAAGCCTCCTCTTTGGTTAAGCCATAGGCAGCAGCGGTTCCTGCATTAAAAGCGAGGTTACGTCCCCGGAATTGTCCATCCTCATCATTGATGGCAAACAAGACCCCTGCTTTCTGTAATAAAGCCGGCGTTTTGTAAGGCTGGTCCACATCATCATCGATCAGGGTTGGCAGGGCATGCATCTGGCTCAGGATAACCGGGATATTATTAGTCTTCAGCAATTCGGCGATTCTCCAGCTATCGCTTCCTCCTACAATCACCACCTGAAAGCCAAACTCCTTGGCAAAATCAATGGCGATCAGCATTTCTTTTACGATATCGCAGTGTACAAATAGTTTCTGCTTTTTCTCAAACAGGCCCCTGGTAGATTCATACTTAAGGTTAACGTCAGCATGTTTGGCTTCTGCCAGGTAGGCTTTGGCTTCCCGGAAAAATCCTTTTACTGATTCTATCTGCTCCAGGCCGCGTTGTACGGGGTCTCCGGCTGGTTGCTGGCCAAAGCCACCAAAACCGCCTCGACCGCCCCGGCGTGTAAGCAAAGAGGGCATTTGAAAATGAATGCCATGATCCATCTTGTAAGCGGCATCTTCCCAGTTCCAGGCATCCAACTGTACCACAGAGGAGGACCCCATGATCAGGTTACCCCCGGGCACCACATTGGAAAGAAGGATGCCATTGTTCCGCAGGGTATTGGTCACTTTTGAGTCGGTATTATAAGCCACAATGGACCGGATATTGGGGTTCAGGTCACCTATTTCATTTACATCACTGGTGGCCCGTACACTGCTTACCTCAATAAGCCCCAGGCTGCTGTTGGCCTGAATCAAACCGGGATAAACATGTTTCCCTTTTACATCATACACTTTTACATCATCGGCCGGTATGGCGATATTGACGCCAACCTCCTGGATCTTTCCATCCATGATTTTTATGGTGCCATCATTGATGACCGTACCATTGCCCACATGGATCGTGGCATGGGTAATAAACAGCAAGCCTTTTTGCGCCGGCGCCGGATACACATTCTCCTGCGCCTGGATATTCAGCATCAGACTTAGTGTGAAAACGAATATTAATAACTTTTTCATTGTTTCTTGTTTTGATATAACGATTGGTTAATGGCTATAAACAAATGGTCAATAGCCTATTCCTCCTCCACCACTAACAAACCGTGGTCATGTGCATGTTCGCTACAGGTATGCATCACTTCAAATCGGGGTCTGGCGCGCTGGAAGTTGGCAGGATTGGCACCGGGGGCCCGTTTGGCCGCGGCCATCTTGGCGATGATCCTGTTTTTTTCTTCCTGGTTCTTTACCCGCAATGCCTGATCGCTGTCGCGGCTGAAGAATATAGTGCCATCCACGATGGTATATTGGGCCACCGCGTAAATGCTCAGCGGGTTATCACTCCAAAGCACCACATCGGCATCCTTTCCTACTTTGATGCTGCCCACTTTATCATCCACATGCAGCATTTTGGCCGGATTGAGGGTTACCATCTTCAGGGCGTCTTCCTCACTCATGCCACCATATTTCACACTTTTAGCGGCTTCCTGGTTCAGGCGACGGGCCATTTCAGCATCATCTGAATTGATTGCAACATTCAATCCTACCTTGCTCATCAGCGTGGCATTGTAGGGAATGGCATCGATCACTTCCATTTTATATTCCCACCAGTCGCTAAAGGTTGAGGCGTTGGCACCATGGGCTTTCATTTTATCTGCTACTTTATACCCTTCCAGGATATGGGTAAAGGTATTGACCGGGAAACCATACTTCTCTGCTACCCGCATGGTGGCCGTGATCTCACTTTGCACATAAGAATGGCAGGTAATGAACCGCTTTTTGTTCATGATCTCCACCAAGGCATCCAGTTCCAGATCGCGGCGTACCACCATCGGCGTAGCCCCTTTCTTTTTGTTGTTGGCTTCGGCTTCCTTCCACTGGTTCTGGTAATCGCTGGCCCGCTGAAAGGCATCGGTCAACACCTGCTCCACACCCATGCGGGTATCCGGAAACCTTGTGTTACCCTGGGTGGCCGATGAACGTTTAACGTTTTCACCTAAGGCGAATTTGATAAAGGGGTCCGCCCCTTTGAATTTCAGCCCTTCGGCATTGGCGCCCCAGCGAAGTTTGATCAACTGAGTCTGTCCACCAATGGTATTGGCCGAACCATGAAGGATATGGGAAGATGTGACACCGCCACTGAGTTGGCGATAAATATTGATATCATCCGGATTGAGGTTATCACCAATCCTAACTTCGGAGGTTACCGACTGGCCGCCTTCATTGATCGAAGCCGCTGCAATATGCGAGTGTTCATCGATGATACCGGCCGAAAGGTGTTTGCCTGTTCCATCGATCACCTTTGCGATTGGGTCATTGAGGTTTTTTCCAATAGCTGCGATCTTGCCGCTTTTCAACAATACATCCGTATTGGTCAGTACCCCCTCTTTTTCGTTGGTCCATACGGTGGCGTTCTTGATCAGGATGGTCTCCTGCATCGGCACCTGCTCACTCCCATAAGCCAGGAAGGGATAGGTTACTTTCCCCAGCTCGGGCACGCGTGGCGCACGAGCCGTGTCTGGCTTGGTTTCAAGGGCGGCGTTAAAGTTGGCTGTCCAGGTGAACCATTTTCCATCGGCATCTGTGCCAGTACCCGACCAGGAATGGCTATCGTTTGCCACCCCGCTCATGATCGTTTCTTTGGCCCTTGGTCCGCGGCCTTCGGTATAACTCAACTTAACCAGCTTACCATTATAGGTGTATTTTCCGGTGAGTGTATCCTGGGCAACAAAAGAAGCGCTTCCACCTTCCTTTAGTTCGAGTTGAAAACTCTTGTTTACTTCGCCCTTGGTGATAAAGTTATAAGTGCCCTTTACATCATACCAGCCATCATTCTTTACATCATAGCGGTTACCCTGGACCCAGTTTTGATACACGGTTGTTTTATCGCTGAAAATCGGGCCGCTGGTTATAACAAAGTTGGCGAGTTTACCTGCCTCCAGACTTCCTACCTGATCATAAACTCCCAGCAGGGTAGCTGGATTCTTGGTCAGGGCTTCCAGCGCGGCTTTCTCGCTTAATCCGTATTCCATGGCCTTGCGGAGATTGGCGCCAAACTCGCCTACGTTGGTAAGATCGGCGGTGGTCAGGCAGAAATTGATCCCGGCCTTTTCAAAAGCCGCAGCATTTCCCGGAGCCAGCTCCCAATGCTTGAGATCATCCAACCCCACAAACCGTACATCATTGGGGTCATCCACATCCATGGCGGCGGGATAGTTGAGGGGTAAGATAAAGGAGGCATTGGTAGCCTTCATTTCGGCTATACGCTGGTATTCGTTTCCACCAGCCTTGAAAATGAATTTTACCCCCCAATCATTTCCAATATTATCAGCCCGCAACACATTCCACTTATCATTGGCCTCAAAGATCTGGGGGAGTGACAGCCCTTCATTAAAAAACTGAAGGGAGAGGTTTACCCCTTCCTGGGCGGGTTTTGATTTATACCATTGGGCATCATAAAAAGTTTGACGCAAGAGCGCGATGGTACCCATCATCGAAGAGGGATAGGACTGTGTTGAACTTCCTTTGCTTAAGGAATAATGGGCCGAGGCCTTTGACTTGACAATGGTCAGGTTCTCTTTTTCATCGGCAAGGGTAACTACAGCCCCGGTTCCGCGGGCTATACCATCCATCTGATGGGTAAGGACAGTGCCAAACCCGATATCGCGCAGTTGCTTGGCCTTGGCGGCATCCGCGGCAAAAAGGCGGGAGGCATCAACCTCTGTATGGAGTGCCTGGTTCCAGCCATAAGCCCCTTTTTGATTGGAGGTTAGCTGGGCAGCCCCAAAGAAATTAAACCCGCCCTGCGGACGTTGGGGGGTGGGGAGACCATAACTGGAATAAATATCAATAAATGACGGGTAAATAAATTTACCCTTGCAATCCACCACAATAGAGCCGGACGGGATAGCAAGCCCCGTACCAACCGCCTGAATCCTTCCCTGTCTGATGACAAGGGTGGCATTTTCCAAGGTGGTGGTGGCATCTTTTACAATGGTGGCGTTGGTGAAGACATAGGCTTTGTCTGTTGGTTCGGCTACCCCGTTAACGGGGTGGGTAACCTGAGCCCCGGCAAATAACGGGAACAGGAATAACCCCCAGATCAGAGCCCTGGACGAGCGTTTTCTCATAAACGATGGTTTTGTTTTACTTTAGTGCGCAAATAGCCCTTTAGATGTTAAAATGGGCATTTACCTCCGAAAAGGTACTATTTATTTAAAAAAAAACATCCCCATGGGAATTGCCTCCCGAATTGACCATACGATATTAAAACCCACCACCTCGCTGGCCGAGGTTGAACAGGTTTGCGCCGAAGCAGTGGCCTATGGTTTTGCGGCCGTTTGCGTGCCGCCACCCTTTGTAAAACGTTGCAAGAATATCCTTTCCGGCACCCCCGTTAATGTGGCCACAGTTATAGGCTTCCCCTTTGGCTATTCAGCCATTGAAGCCAAGGTGGCCGAATCCGTACTCGCCCTGGTGGATGGGGCCGATGAACTGGATATGGTGGTGAACCTGATCGCCCTCAAGGGCCAGGATTGGGATTATGTGAAAAAAGAAGTGGCCCTGATGCTGGAAGTCGTCCACTCCAAATCCAAGGTCCTGAAAGTGATCATCGAAAGCGGCATCCTCACCCCCGAAGAAATCATCCGATGCTGTGAGATATACGGGGAAGCGGGAATCGACTACCTGAAAACCTCCACCGGATATGCGGAAAAAGGGGCCAGTGTGGAAGCCGTGCAACTCATGCGGTCACATTTGCCGTCTGGCATAAAAATAAAAGCCTCCGGTGGCATCCGGACCTTTGAATTTGCCCAGCAATTGGTTGATGCCGGGGCAGACAGACTGGGTTGCAGCGCTTCGGTGGCCATTGTGAAAAATGATCCCGGTCTGGTTACCGGTACCTACTGACCATAGATGGAATGATTTTTGCCGAATGAAGAAGAACATGAAATTACTATTGACCCTCTTTTCTTTAGGGCTCTTCGCAGGGGCCAGGGCCCAATCAAACCCTACCCCACCGGCCGACTCGGCCACCGTGGTGGTTCATAAAGACCCACGTCTTGACCTCCTGGTCAGGAAACAAATACAAATTAACGAGGAAACCACCCGCGAGGCCCGGAAAAATGTCAAAGGCTACCGCCTGCTGGTAATAAATACCAATAACCGCGATGAGGCCCTTGCCGCCAAGACAAAAGTGTACACCTATTTCCCGGAACTGAAACCCTACCTGATCTGGCAATCCCCTTTCTTTAAACTCAAAGTGGGAAATTTCAAAGACAGGAAGGAAGCCGATGAATACCGGAAAAAAATGACCGCCCATTTTCCAAAAGGCGTCTTTATCATCAACGACATCATTGAGATCAAACTGGAAGAAACGGAGAATGACAATTAGCCCTTGCCTTTAGGCTTTAACCGGGCTTTCCTACCTTTGTTCCATGTCGCTCCAGAACCAGATCAAAAACCTCGCACAGCAATACGCGCCCGAGTTTATTGAGGTAAGGCGCCACCTGCATGCGCATCCGGAATTAAGCTATAAGGAATTTGAAACCTCCAAATTCGTTCAACAAAAACTCCAATCCTGGGGTATCCCGTTTTCCATCCTGGCTGAAACAGGCGTGGTTGGAATAATTAAAGGGAAGAACCCGGAGAAAAAGATCATTGCCCTTCGGGCTGATATGGATGCCCTCCCCATTCAGGAAGAAAATGAGGTACCCTATAAATCGGTCAACCCGGGTGTGATGCACGCCTGTGGTCATGATGTACACACGACCTGTCTGCTTGGCGCAGCCAGGATTCTCCAGGAAACCAGGGATGAATGGGAAGGAACGGTTAAATTGATCTTTCAGCCGGGTGAGGAAAAAAACCCGGGAGGCGCCAGTCTGATGATCAAGGAAGGGGTACTTGAAAACCCTGCCCCGCAAGCGATCTATGCCCTGCATGTTCATCCGGGCATGGAAACCGGTAAACTGAGTTTCCGGGCTGGCAAGGTTATGGCAAGTGCCGATGAATTGTACATCACCATTCGCGGCAAGGGAGGACATGCCGCATCACCCCATCTTACCGCAGACACCATTCATATCGCTTCTCAACTGGTGATCGCCCTGCAACAGGTGGTTAGCCGGAAAGCCGACCCTTTTCACCCAACCGTGCTTACCATCACCTCCTTTCAGGGTGGCTATACCACCAATGTAATACCCAGTGAAGTAAAACTCATGGGCACATTCCGGTCGATGGATGAAACCTGGCGTTTCCAGGCCCATGAATGGATCCGCACCATCAGCCATGACCTGGTAACAAATCTTGGCGCCGAACTTGACCTGCACATCGATGTTGGATATCCCAATGTGTACAACAATGAAGATTTGCATCAGAAGGCCATGACCGCCGCCCGGCTATATCAAGGAGAAGAGCATGTAAGTGAAACAGAACTTCGCATGGGGGCCGAGGACTTTGGCTATTACTCCCAATTGATCCCTGGTTGTTTTTTCCGCCTGGGCGTGGGAAACAAAGCAAAAGGAATTTCCGCGGGAGTGCATACACCCGTGTTTAATATCGATGAACGGGCCATTGAAAACGGTATGGGGATCATGGCCTGGCTAGCCGTACAACCCTGAACCTAACCTCTTTCTTTCCGGCGGTTCAGGTCCCAAAGCGCCAATCCGGTCAGTACCACAAAATAAGCCATCGAATAGTATTCATGCCGTAGCAGGAATTCATTCCCTTCCGGTTTAGCTTTCAAAAAGGTCAGCATGGGGAAAGCATAAGGAAGTTTATCGATATGCTCCCATTGCATCAGTATCAGACAGGTGATCAACAACCCCAACCCGATACCAATAGAAGGCACAAAATTCTTCAGGCGCAAACTCAGCCAATACTGAATGGCTAGGATGGCCAATATTGAAATATAAGTTTTCAGGCTCATCTTCAACACCGCCATAAAGGGAAAAGAATGGGATAAGAAAGTGAACTTGCTGTTGAACAAATTTACCAGTACGGCCGAAAGCACCATGCAAAAATTGAACAGGAAAATGCAGAAAAGGATCATGCCATGAATGGAGATCATTTTGGAGAAGAATACATTCGCCAGAGGCTGTGGTGAGGCAAACACCTGTTTCCAGGTATTGTTCTTATACTCGATCTGCATGATAAGGCTGCTGGTCAGGATCACAAACATGGGCAGCAGAAAAGCCGAAAGGGATTGCCATCCCCTGTTGAAATGCACATACCAGGGGCCGTTTTCAGTACCCAGGTCTTTTAGAAATGGCTCGGGCTTTAAAGTGTACATCAGGAAAAATATCACCGGGATAAAGGCGGCCCCGATCAGGCTGAGCCAGAAAGCCGAACTCCTTTTTGTTTTGATGATATCTGACTTTATAGAATGAAGTAAGCTGCTCATGAGTTGGAGGAAGTGATGTCAAGGAATAATTGTTCAAGATTGCTATGCTGGGGATGCAGGGAATATACATCCAACCCGGCCTGTACCAGCAAGCGGTTCACCGTTGCCGCTTCTTCTTTGGATTGGATCGGCAAGACCAGTTTTCCCTCGGTCAGTGAAGCTGCGTATTGTTGCTGCAAAAGACCAAGGGCCCGGCTATTATCGCTGGTATCAATTTCCATCCCGGTATTCCTGGTCTTCATTTGCTGTAGTTCATTCATGGTGCCTTGAAACAGCAGTTTCCCTTTGTGGATGATACCCACATGGGTGGCCATCTTCTCCACCTCGCTCAGGATATGCGAAGAAACCAGAATAGTGGTTCCCGATTCTTTATTCAGCTTTTTGATCAGTTCCCGGATCTCAATGATCCCGTTTGGATCAAGTCCGTTTGTCGGCTCATCCAATACCAGCAATTCGGGCTGGTGCAGCAGGGCAATGGCAATCGACAACCGCTGTTTCATCCCCAATGAAAACTGTTTGGCCTTTTTCTTCCCGGTTTGTTCAAGCCCCACAATTTTCAACACCTCTTTGATACGGGAGCGGTCGCACTGGTAAATAACCCGGTAAACTTCCAGGTTCTCCTGGGCCGTTAGGTGACCATACAGGGATGGCTGCTCAATCAGGGACCCCAGTTTGCGGAGTATCTCAATCCGGTGTTCCTGAAAATTTTGTCCAAACAATTCGATCTTCCCTTGCTGATTGCGAAGCAATCCTAGAAGAAGCCGAAGCGTAGTGGTTTTACCCGCGCCGTTTGGTCCCAAAAAACCATAGATACTCCCCTTGGGCACCGATAGCTGGACATTATCCAGTGTTCGCATCCCGTTCTGGAAGGAGAAATTCAACCCTTCTGTTTGGATTATTACTGACATGCCACGAAAATAGGGCTCTGTATGAAACATCACAATAAAAAATGATGGGTGGTTTAATTTTGTAAATTGCATTTCCCAATACGATCAACATGCAGAATGAACTGAGAAAGCAACAGGCGCTGGAATACCATGCGAAAGGAAGACCGGGAAAGATTGAAGTGATCCCCACCAAAGAAGCTAAGACCCAACGCGACCTCTCCCTCGCTTACAGCCCGGGTGTAGCCGAACCTTGTAAAGAAATAGAAGCCAATCCGGAAGACGTTTATAAGTACACGGCCAAGGGGAACCTGGTAGCGGTGATCAGTAATGGTACCGCGGTTCTTGGCCTGGGGGATATTGGCCCCGAGGCAGGGAAACCTGTGATGGAAGGCAAGGGGGTTCTTTTCAAGATCTTTGCTGACATCGATGTGTTTGACATTGAAATCAATGAAAAAGACCCGGAGAAATTTGTTCAGATCGTCAAAGCCCTTGAGCCCACCTTTGGCGGGGTGAACCTGGAAGATATCAAGGCCCCGGAGTGTTTCTATATTGAAACAGAGCTAAAGAAATTGCTGAAGATCCCCATCATGCACGATGACCAGCATGGCACGGCCATTATAAGCGCCGCCGCGCTGCTCAATGCCCTGGAACTGCAGAAGAAAAAAATCGAAAAGGTAAAATTCGTGGTGAACGGAGCCGGCGCGGCCGCAGTTTCCTGTATGCGTCTTTATCAATCGCTGGGTGCCCGCAAGGAGAATTTCATGGTCTTTGATTCCAAAGGCCTGATCCATGAAAGCCGTACCGATCTAGATGATCTTAAGAAAAGCCTGGCAGCCAAGGGCAAAAACCTGACCCTGGCAGAATCCTTTAAAGATTGTGATGTTTTTATCGGTCTTAGCAAAGGCAATGTAGTGACCCGTGAAATGGTAAAGGTTATGGCTAAGAACCCGATCGTATTTGCCATGGCCAATCCCGATCCGGAAATCACCTGGGAAGATGCCACGGAAACCCGCAAAGACCTGATCATGGCCACGGGCCGCAGTGATTATCCCAACCAGGTAAACAATGTACTTGGTTTCCCCTACATTTTCCGGGGGGCCCTTGACGTAAGGGCCACCGCCATCAATGAAGAGATGAAACTGGCCGCCGTAAAAGCCCTGGCTGATCTTACCAAAACTCCTGTTCCGGATATTGTGAACATGGCCTACAATGAACAGAACATTTCCTTTGGCCCCAATTATATCATTCCCAAACCCCTCGATCCCCGGCTCCTATCAACGGTGGCCCCGGCTGTAGCCAAAGCCGCTATCGAAAGCGGAGTGGCCAAACACATGATCTCGGATTGGGAGGGCTATGGCAATGAATTGAACAAACGACTGGGTCTCGATAACCAGGTACTTCGGGTGCTGGGCAACAAGGCCCGCCGCGATCCCAAACGCATTGTATTTGCTGAGGCTGACAATGTGAAGATCCTCAAAGCCGCCCAGATCATCTTTGATGAGGGCATCGGGTACCCCATCCTGTTGGGTGACGAGTCCAAGATCAAAACCATTGCCGAAGCCAATAGCGTTGACCTGGAAGGCCTGCCCATCCTGGATCCCCGGCACGAAGAAACCGAAGAGAAAAGGACCCAATACGCCGATCTGTTTTTTAAGAAACGCGGCCGCAAAGGGTTCAACTCCTATGAGGCCAAAAAGATCATGCGTGACCGAAACTATTTTGGCTGCATGATGGTGGAATGTGGCGATGCCGATGCGATGATCTCCGGGTTGACAAGAAACTATCCCGATACCATCAAACCCGCCTTGCAAGCCATTGGCACCGAAGATGGCATCCAGAAGATCGCGGGCATGTACCTGATGCTTACCAATAAAGGCCCGCTCTTTTTTGCCGACACTACGGTAAATTTCAATCCCACGGCTGAAGAACTGGCCGAGATCACCCTGCTCGTGGCGCGGGAGATCAGACATTTCAATATTACCCCACGTATCGCCATGCTGAGCTATTCCAACTTTGGTAGCAGCAATTCACCCGAAGCCCGGCTGGTGGCCAAAGCCCGGGAAATCGTGAAGCATAAAATGCCATCCCTGATCGTAGATGGGGAAATGCAGGCCAGTGTAGCCTTTAATAAAGAACTTATCAAGGATAACTACCCCTTCTCTGAGTTGGTGGACAAAGATGTGAATACCCTGATCTTCCCCAACCTGGCTTCAGGTAACGTAGCCTATAACCTGTTGAAAGAATTGGGCACAGCCGATGCTATCGGACCCATCCTCCTGGGTTTGAACAAACCTGTACATATCCTGCAGTTGGGAAGTTCAGTCCGGAGCATCGTCAATATGGCCATCATTGCCGTGGTGGATGCCCAGTCAAAATCCAAAACCCACACCCGCGAAATTGTACAAAAATCAAAATGGTGGAAGCGGACAAGGGTGGAAAAGGAGTATGAGGAATAAATGGATATCAGATGTTTGTAATACTGGATAACATCTAACAACAAACACCTGCAGCCAACAACCAAATCCCTATCTTTGGTTATCCTTATGACTATTTTCTCCGATATAGGCCGGTATCTCCTCATGATCAAGGGGATGTTCTCCCGACCCGAGAATGGCAAAATGTACTGGAAAGAATTTATGCACCAGTGTTCCGAGATCGGGATCGGTTCGCTGGGTATTGTGGTCATCATATCCATCTTTATGGGAGCGGTAAGTACGGTGCAGACCGCTTACCAATTGGTCAGTCCCATCATCCCCAAATCCACCATTGCGCAAATTGTTCGGGATACCGTGATCCTTGAATTTGCCCCTACCCTGGTTTGTATCGTATTGGCCGGTGTGGTTGGCAGCAAAATAGCCAGCGAGTTAGGGAATATGCGGGTCAGTGAGCAAATAGATGCCCTGGAGATCATGGGGGTGAATACAAAAACCTATCTTATTTTACCCAAAATACTCGGCGCCCTGGTGGTGATACCTGTACTCGTGGTGATTGCAGCGGTATTGGGGGTTTGGGGCGGACGAATGGCGGGTTCTGCGGCAAATATCCTTTCCAACAGCACCTTTGACAAAGGCTTGCTGAATGGGTTTATGCCCTTCAATGTGATCTTTGCCCTTGCCAAAGCCTATACTTTTGCTTTTATCCTCTCCAGCATTCCTGCTTATTTTGGATTTTTTGTGAAAGGGGGCGCGCTTGAAATCGGCAGGGCCAGTACCCGCGCCGTGGTGATCAGTTGCATCCTCATCCTTTTTGCCGACTATGTATTGGCCGCTATACTCTTGTAAACATGATCGAACTCAGGAACATAAAGAAAAGCTTTAGTGACAAGACCGTTATCGAGGATGTAAGCTCGGTGATGAAGGCTGGCCAGTGCAACCTCATCATTGGCTCCAGCGGTAGCGGGAAAACGGTACTCATGAAGTGCATGGTCGGGTTGTTTGTCCCCGAAGAAGGAGAAATCCTTTATCATGGGCATGATTTCATCAAAATGAGTCGCTCGGAAAAAACTGAAATCCGGAAAGAAATCGGCATGTTGTTCCAGGGCTCCGCATTGTTTGACAGCCTCACGGTAGAAGAAAACGTGATGTTCCCCCTTAGCATGTTTACCAAAGACAGTCATGCCAAAAAGCTGGAACGCGTGAACGAAGTGCTGGAACGCGTGAACCTGAAAGATACCAATAAGAAATTCCCCGCTGAACTAAGCGGCGGTATGAAAAAAAGGGTGGGGATCGCCCGCGCCATTGTCCTCAACCCCAAATACCTTTTTGTGGATGAACCCAACTCCGGGCTTGATCCCCAAACAGCCATGGTGATTGACAAACTCATTCAGGAGATCACCAAGGAATACAATATCACCACCGTTGTCAATACGCATGATATGAATAGTGTGATGGAGACCGGCGATTATATCCTGTATATGTACCAGGGCCGGAAAGAATGGGAAGGAAGCAACCGCGAGATCATCTTTAGCAAAAACCAACGGCTCAACGACTTTATATTTGCCTCCGAATTCTTAAAAGATGCCAAAGAAATGAGGATGCTGGAAGAAAGAGGCAAGATCCCTAACCAACGGGACATGGATGATCTGTTGAAATAGCATATTGACTATTGATTACCGATTAATAATTTTTAACACTATCCCCCATGAGAAAAATAGGGAATGCCGCCATCCTTTTCGTTCTCCTGACCTTAACCAGTTCTCATGAGTTCTGGCTTCAACCAGAAAAATTCATTTACCAAAGAGGAGAAGCCATCAATATCCGATTTAATGTCGGCGAAAATTTTGAAGGCGTTAATTGGAAAGGCAACCAGGAAAAGGTAAATACCCTCGACCTCTATTATGGCGGGGTGAAAGCCGATATCAGGTCCCATGTTGGCAACGCGACCGGTGACTCTATTCAACTCAATATATTTGACGAGGGAAATGCCCTGGTCGCCTTCAATAGCACCAATTCATTTATTGAACTCGAGCCTGAAAAGTTCAGGGAATACCTGGTGGAAGATGGATTGCAGGAAACCCTGTTGTACCGGCAGCAACATCATGAAACCGACAGCATTGGCCGGGAATACTACCAGCGCTGTTCCAAGACATTGCTCCAGGTTGGCAGTAACACCAATGCGGTGTTTAAAACGGCTACTACCCTGCCCCTGGATATCATCCCACAGTCCAATCCATACCAGCTCAAGGATGGCGACAGCCTGAAAGCAATTGTTTATTTTCAGAAAAAACCCCTCCCCTCTGCCCTTATCAAGCTTTGGCACCGCGCAGGAGGCCAAACAACCTTGAAAGATCTCCAGACCGATGAAAAAGGGATGATAAGTTTTCCGGTTTATACCAATGGGCAATGGATGCTCAGTACTGTTAAAATGATCCATCTTGAAAATGACCCCAAGGCCGATTGGCAGAGTTACTGGGGAAGCTATGTGTGGGGGTATCAGTAACTTCGCTTTATGTCGCGGTCAATTTCCATTCTGCTAATCGATGATGAACACCAGCTTCGTCAACTAACGGGGCGTATCCTGACCCTTGAAGGTTTTCCCGTTTCCGAAGCCGCTAACCTGCAGGAAGCCCGAAAAATTCTGGAAACCCAATCACCAGAGATCATACTGTGTGATGTCCGGTTACCCGATGGAAATGGGGTGGATTTTATTCGGGAAATAAAAAAAATCAACCCCCAGGCCGAGGTCGTCATGCTTACCGCCTATGGCAATATTCCCGACGGGGTCCAGGCCATGCGTAATGGAGCCTATGACTACCTGGTAAAAGGAAATGACAATGACCGCCTGGTTCCTCTTCTCCACAGGTTGCAGGAACAATTGTTGCTTCGCAAAAAACTGGCGAACCTGGAAAAAAGGGTTGACAAAAAATACAGCTTTGAATCAATCATTGGGCAGGCCCCATCCATCAAACAAGCCATACAATTGGCCAAAAAAGTGGCCACCACTGATTCAACCGTGTTATTGACAGGGGAAACCGGCACCGGGAAAGAGGTTTTTGCCCAGGCCATCCATCATGAAGGAGCCAGGAGCAAGCAACCGTTCATAGCCATCAATTGCAGTGCCTTTGCCCATGATATTCTCGAAAGTGAGTTGTTTGGTCACAAAGCCGGGGCATTTACAGGGGCCAACCGCGATAAAAAAGGATTGCTGGAAGAGGCGGACCATGGTACCCTCTTTATGGATGAGATCGGTGAAATGCCGGCAGACCTCCAGGCTAAACTGCTTCGCGTGATCGAATCGGGGGAATTCATCAAGGTAGGTGGGACAAAAACGATCAAAGTGAATGTACGTATCATTGCCGCCACCCACCGTGACCTCAACAAAGAAGTGGCACAGGGAAGTTTTCGGGAAGACCTTTATTATCGTCTTCATGTGTTTACCATCCATTTGCCTTCCCTCCGGGAAAGAACAGAAGATATTCCGGAACTGGCCCATCATTTCCTTCAGCAATTGATTTCAAAAACCAACTCCCCCGCCCGCAGCATCTCCAAATCATTTTATAAGGCCCTGCAACAACACGCCTGGAAAGGCAATATCCGCGAATTGAAAAACATCATGGAGAGGGCCATGATCCTCGCCCAGGGTCCCGAATTGACCCCCGAACAACTCCCCTTTGACTTTAATACCGGAGTCAATACAAGCATGCCCTTTACGCTTGCAGCTATGGAGAAAAAACACATCGCCCAGGTGCTGGCATTTACCAAAGGAAATAAAACCCAGGCCGCCGAAATCCTGGACATCGGTCTTACCACGCTTTACCGAAAAATAGAAGAGTACAAGCTGGAAGAAACCTCACCAAAATGAAAAGGGTTTTTTCAAAATGAAAGGGTTAAAAACGCCCTTCTTCTCTCGGAGTCTCTCTAACCTTTTCAGAGTCAACAGCATTTAGCGCATGCCATAAATGGCACCCTATTGGTGATCGCCTACTCATCACCAACATACCCTTCCATGATGAATGTATTATTCCTGGTCGCGCTTGGCGTGTTTGCCTACTTGCTCTACGTATTGATTAAACCTGAAAAATTCTGAACCCATGACAGGAGAAATTTTCGGCGCAGGACTTATTTTTCTGCTCACCCTCCTACTGGCCCTGCCTTTGGGCCGGTACATCGCCCGTGTGTACGCGGGTGAAAAGACCTTTTTAAATTTTGTTTTTTCCCCGCTTGAAAGGATCATTTTCAGGCTAAGCAAGATTGATCCCCGTGAACCCATGAACTGGAAACAATTTCTAAAAGCCATGCTCACCATCAACGGGCTATGGCTGGTGTATGGGATGGTGCTGTTGATCTTACAGGACAAGCTTCCCCTAAACCCGGATGGAAACGCCGGACAACCGGTACACCTTGCCTTTAATACCGCCGTCAGCTTTCTTGTCAATTGTAACCTCCAGCACTACTCCGGCGAATCAGGGCTTACCTATTTTACCCAATTATTTGTAATCACCTTCCTTCAGTTTGTCAGCGCCGCTACCGGCATGGCCTGCCTGGTGGCCTTGTTTAATGGCCTGAAACAAAAGACTACGCAAAACCTGGGTAATTTCTGGAACTACCTGGTGTTAAGCACTACCAGGATACTGCTGCCAATTTCTCTGGTCTTAGCCATTTTCCTGGCTTTTCACGGAACCCCGACCAGTTATGATGGAAAGGATTCAATCGTAACCCTGCAGGGTGACACTGCACAAGTATCAAGGGGGCCCGCTGCGGGCATGATCGCCATCAAACAAATTGGCACCAACGGTGGTGGTTGGTTTGGGGTAAACTCCTCCCATCCTTTGGAGAACCCCGACTATTGGACCAACGCTGCTGAAACCATCGCGATCCTGCTGATCCCGATAGCCCTCATATTTTCATTGGGTTATTACCTGCAACGAAAGAAATTGTCGTATGTGATATTCGGGGTTATGACCATTCTGTTCCTGACCTTTTGTTGCATCAATGTATATTTTGAATCAAAAGGCAATCCGGCTATCGATCAATTGAGCATTGCCCAAAACATGGGCAGTATGGAAGGGAAAGAGGTCAGGCTGGGAGCCCCTGCCACGGCTTTATGGAGTGTAGCCACCACTTCCACTTCCAATGGGTCGGTAAATGGAATGCACGATAGCCTGACTCCGATATCCGGAGCACTGGTATTACTGGATATGATGATCAATGCGCTGTATGGTGGTGTGGGCGTGGGATTGCTCAACTATTTCATCTTTATCATTATCGCCGTATTCATTTCCGGATTGATGGTAGGCCGTACCCCGGAATTCATGGGGCATAAGGTGGAGGCCAGGGAAGTAAAAGTGGCCGCACTGATTACGCTGCTTTCGGCTTTTCTGATCAAAGGATTCACCGCCCTGGCTGTTTACCTGGTCGCGCACCATCCCAGCATGGGTTGGACGGTGGAACCTTCTGCCTGGCAAAACAACCCCTCCTTCCATGGTTTTTCTGAAATGCTATATGAATACACCTCCGCAAATGCCAATAACGGTAGTGGTTTTGAAGGCCTGAACGATAACAACCCCTTTTGGAACTACAGCACTGGAATCGTGTTGCTACTGGGACGTTACCTCCCCATCATTGGCCCCCTGGCCATCATTGGCTGGCTGGCCAATAAGAAGTATATCCCGGCTTCACCTGGAACACTTCGTACGGATTCGTTGACCTTTGGGGCCATGACATTGGCCGTGATACTTATAGTCACCGCGCTATCCTATCTGCCCGCCCTGGCCCTGGGTCCGCTGGCGGAATATTTCTCGGCGAAATAACCTTAATGACTTTCAATTTCAATCAACATGTCAAAACATACAAGAAGCGTTCGATTATTTGACCCGGCCATGATGGGTACCGCGCTCAGGCAATCCCTTGTAAAACTCCATCCGGTCACCATGTTCCGCAACCCGGTCATGTTCACCGTTGAAGTAGGCACTGCCATCATGTTGGCTGTGTGTGTTTACCAGCTTATTACCGGAAACACTTCAGAAGGCAGCCTGACATACAATATTACCATCTTCCTGATCCTTTTAATCACTGTGCTTTTTGCCAACTTCGCTGAAGCCCTGGCCGAGGCAAGAGGTAAAGCACAGGCGGAAAGCCTGCGCCGGACAAGGGAAGACACCCCGGCCAAAAGACTCTCGGGCAATGGAAATTCCTATGAAACCATCCCGTCCTCTTCTCTTAAACTTAATGACCGGTTTTTATGTGAGGCGGGTGATATCATTCCGATGGATGGAGAAATCGAGAGGGGCATTGCCACCATCGACGAATCGGCCATCACCGGTGAATCGGCCCCGGTTATCCGCGAAGCGGGTGGCGACCGATCCTCGGTTACAGGTGGTACAAAGGTGCTGAGCGACCGTATCGTGGTTCGGGTAACCACCGCCCCTGGCGAATCCTTTCTGGATAAAATGATCGCCCTTGTAGAAGGAGCCTCCCGTCAGAAGACCCCCAATGAAATCGCGCTCACCATATTGCTCGCGGCTTTCACACTCATTTTTGTGATCGTGGTGGTAACCTTGAAACCATTTGCCGATTATGCAAACACCCCAATCTCCATAGCGGCTTATATCTCCCTATTTGTTTGTCTTATTCCCACAACGATCGGGGGATTGTTATCCGCCATCGGTATCGCCGGGATGGACCGGGCCCTTCGGGCCAACGTCATTGCCAAAAGTGGGAAGGCCGTGGAAACTGCCGGGGATGTGGATGTATTGTTATTGGATAAAACAGGTACCATCACCATCGGGAACCGCAAAGCCACCCATTTTTATGCCGCCATGAATGTCAGCGATAAGGATTTTATGCAATGGGCCGCTCTAAGTTCTATGGCTGATGAAACACCGGAAGGAAAATCCATCCTCGAACTCGCACGCAACCGTTCGGTTGAAAACCTGAACCTCCCAACTGACCTAACCGGGTACCAATTCGTGTTGTTTACCGCAGAAACAAGGACCTCAGGTGTGGACACCCCCCAGGGACTTCGCATCCGTAAAGGGGCATTTGACAGTATTCGAAACCAGGTTATCAAACAGGGAAATCTTATTCCCGAAGCCATTGAGAATAAAGTAAAGGAAATAGCCGCCAACGGAGGCACCCCGCTGGTGGTTTCGGTGAACGATGAGGTAAAAGGGGTAATTGAACTACAAGACGTCATCAAACCGGGTATCCAGGAAAGATTTGACAGGCTTCGGAAAATGGGTATTAAAACCGTCATGGTCACGGGAGACAACCCGCTTACCGCCAGATATATTGCGGAAAAAGCCGGTGTGGATGATTTCATTGCCGAGGCTAAGCCCGAGGATAAAATGAACTATATACGGAAAGAACAGGCTTCCGGCAAACTGGTGGCGATGATGGGTGATGGCACCAATGACGCACCCGCGCTGGCTCAGGCGGATGTAGGGGTATCCATGAACAGCGGCACCCAGGCCGCCAAGGAAGCCGGGAACATGGTTGACCTTGATAATGACCCTACCAAACTGATAGAAGTGGTGGAGATCGGGAAACAATTATTGATCACAAGGGGTACGCTGACCACATTCTCCATTGCCAATGATGTGGCGAAATATTTCGCGATCGTTCCAGCCTTGTTTATTACATCTATCCCTGCCCTGCAGGCATTAAACATCATGGGACTGAAAAGTCCGGAAACCGCGGTACTCTCCGCCGTTATTTTCAATGCCCTCATCATTCCTCTGCTGATCCCCCTGGCATTAAAAGGGGTAGCCTACAAACCTATAGGCGCATCCGCCCTACTACGAAGAAACCTGCTGATCTATGGCCTGGGTGGTGTGATCGTTCCCTTTTTGGGGATCAAAGCCATTGACCTGATACTTGGATTATTTATGTAAAGAATAAAAAAATGAAAAAGAACCTGATCATATCATTAAAACTAACCGGCCTGTTGATCCTGCTTTGTGCCGGTATCTACCCGCTGGCTATTGCTTTCATCGGCAAAACGACTCCGGGTCATGGCAAAGGCGTTACCTTATCACACAACGGAAGAGTGGTGGGCTATGAACGCATCGGTCAAAAATTTACAGATGATAAATACTTCCTGGGCAGACCTTCTGCTGTTGATTACAATGCGGCTGGTTCAGGAGGGAGTAATAAAAGTACTTCCAACCCCGATTATCTTGCCCTTGTTCAGGAAAGAATCGATACCTTTTTGGCCCATAACCCGGGTGTTGACAAAAAGGATATCCCCTCCGATCTCGTTACTGCCAGCGGCAGTGGATTAGACCCGCATATTTCCATGGCGGCCGCCATGGTACAGGTAAAAAGAGTGGCGTCGGTCAGACATATACCGGAATCAACCCTTGTTGATTTGATTAAAAAGAATACGGAAAACAACCCCTTTGGGCCAACAGTTGTCCACGTTCTCAAACTTAATATTGCCTTAGATGAACTGCAATAACCAGAAAAAAATAATTACGATGAAAAAGATGACCCTCTGCCTCATGGTCTTCCTTACCCTGGAAGCAGATGCCCAGGAAACTGAAAATGACCCCAAAAAACCAACCGTCACTATTAGCGGATACCTGGAAACCTATTATCAGTATTCATTCAACAAACCGGATGACCAGGGGCGACCGGCTTTTGTCTATAGTCACAACCGGCATAATGAATTCAACCTGAACCTTGGATTTCTGAAAGCCTCTTATTCTGCCGAAAGAGCGAGGGCCAACCTGGCACTGGCTTCTGGCACTTATGTGAATGCTAACTATGCGGCTGAACCGGGCGTATTAAAAAACATCTATGAAGCTAATGCCGGTGTTAAGCTTTCCAAGAGCGCAAATCTCTGGCTTGATGCCGGAATCTTTTCCTCGCATATTGGTTTTGAAAGCGCTGTAAGCAAAGATTGCTGGACCCTTACGCGTTCCATCCTGGCCGACAACTCCCCCTATTATGAAGCCGGGGCAAAAATCAGTTATACTTCCCCCAATGAGCAGTGGACACTGATGGCCCTGGCCTTGAATGGCTGGCAACGCATACAACGGGTGAATGGAAATTCGCTGATGAGTACCGGCACACAGGTCCAGTTTCGACCCACTGGAAGAACCGCACTCAATTACAGCACATTTTTTGGAACCGACAAACCCGACAGCGCCCGGCTGTTTCGAACCTACCATAATTTTTATGGACAAATGCAATTGTCCGACCATTGGGGCCTGATCCTGGGTTTTGATCTTGGCACCGAAGAAAAAGCCGGTCCTGCCAAAGGAACAAATACCTGGATCTCCCCTGTAGGCATTCTTAAATTTGCCTGGCATGATCGATGGGCCCTCGCGGGAAGAGTAGAGTATTTTGGGGATGAATCCGGAGTCATTATTTCCAGCACACAACCCGGCGGCTTTAAGGCAACCGGGCTATCGATCAATCTTGACCATAAACCTACAGACAATACACTTGTTCGACTGGAACTGAGGCATTTTACAGGTAAACAACCGCAGTTCACGAGGGATAATGCGGCTGTGAATTCCGAAACTTTTATCACCGGCTCTATAGCCCTGTCATTTTAAAATATGCCAGACCAGGAAGCAAATATATGGTTGGAGAAATTAAGCAAAGAGCGAAAAGGAAAGCTTAAGATCTATATTGGCATGAGCGCCGGTGTAGGTAAAACCTATCGCATGCTTCAGGAGGCGCATACTTTGTTGCGAAACAAAGTGAATATCCGGATCGGCTATATTGAAACCCATGGGCGGAAGGAAACAGAAGCGCTTACCTCCGGTTTGCCCTTTATCCCCCGGAGAAAGGCGTTTTACAAAGGGAAGGAACTGGAAGAGCTTGACCTCCCTGCCATCCTTCTCCTGCATCCTGATGTGGTGGTAATAGATGAACTGGCGCATACAAATATTCCGGTCAGCCGGAATGAAAAACGATGGCAG
>JAYRZH010000017.1:0-46549 GCA_041916555.1 Chitinophagaceae bacterium
CGATCCCCAAAAATACCGTACCAAGGAAGAGGTGGATGAATACAAGGATAAGGACCCCATCCAACAGATCCTTCAAACCATCCTCCAGCAAAAACACGCTTCCCAGGATGAGATCAATGGCATCAACGGACGCGTGGATGATATTGTCAACGAGTCAGTGAAATTTGCCGAAGAAAGCCCCTGGCCGGATGATGATGAAGTATTGAAAGATATTTACGTCGATAAAAACTATCCCTTCATTGTGGATTAACACAATCCCTCGATTTTTAAAAACCCAACTAATATGTCGAAAGAGAACCAGGTGATCGAAAAGGATTCTAATGACCTAGTCGTGGAAAAGGCCAAAGATTTTTGGTCCAAATACCAGCGCCCCCTGATCATCGCCAGTGCCCTGATCATTTTGATCGCGGGTGGATACTTAGGATACAAGAAGTTCTACCGCGAACCCCTGCTTGCCAAAGCGGAAGATGCCCTTTTCAAAGCGGAAGAATATTACCGCATGGATTCCCTTCAGAAAGCCCTGAATGGTGACCTCGTAAACCCCGGTTTAATCAAGGTCATCAGCAAATACGGCAATACCCCTGCCGGTAACCTGGCCCGTCTGTATGCCGCCGACTGTCTCGCCCGCACCGGTGATTTTGCCAAAGCCGAACAATACATTGGCGAGTTTCACACTGATCAAAAAATGATCCAGGCTGGTGCCTATAAACTCCATGCCGATGTGTTGTCAGAGCAAGGAAAAAATGACAAGGCTATAGACATGTATAAAAAAGCAGCCGCTCATTTTCCGGATGACAAAGAAAATTCAGCCGTTTACCTTTCGATGGCTGCCCAACTTTGCGAAAAGACCGGAAAGACAAAGGAAGCGATCGAGCTTTTAAAAGAATTAAAAGAGAAATTTCCCCGGACCGCCGCAGCCAGCGAAGCCGATAAATACCTCGGTAAACTGGGTGGCCTCTAATCGCCCCAATCATGGCGCATATCAGTAACAGTAATTTGTTGAACATAGGTACGGGCATTCTGAAAAAGAATGCCTGTATTGTTTTGGTCAAAACCGAATGGAATGCCGCCATCACCGATGAACTGGAAACAGGCTGCCACCGGTTTTTTCAAACGGAAAAAGTCAAACAAACCGAAACACTGGTTGTTCCCGGGGCCATTGAAATTGCCTTTGCCATCAAAAAGCATTGGGATAGCACCCCTGTTAAAAACAGACCCGACGCCTATATCGCCCTGGGATGCGTGATCAGGGGAGATACCCCGCATTTTGACTATGTATGCCGGTCGGTAACCGATGGCATCACCCAATTAAACCTGCTATTACCCGTGCCAGTGATCTTTGGCGTCCTCACGGTTGACAGCGAAGCCCAGGCCCGGGAAAGACTGGGGGGCAAACATGGCCATAAAGGCGAAGAAGCCGCAATTACCGCAGTTAAAATGATAGCCTTTTGCCGTAACTTAAAATAATGAACCTGTTCTCCCGATCATGAACGTACACCTTTTTATACCTTGTTTTGTTGACCAGTTATATCCACAAACTGGATTCAACCTTGTCAAGGTGCTTGAAAAAACAGGGTGCGTTGTGCATTATAACACAAATCAAACCTGCTGTGGCCAACCGGCCTTTAACGCAGGTTTCTGGGATGAAGCCAGGACGGTTGGGGCAAAGTTTGTCAATGACTTTAAGGATGCAGAATACATTGTGGGACCCAGCGCAAGTTGCGTAGGCTTTGTCCGCAACTATTACAATAAGCTATTTGATAATTCCTCCTTGCACAATGAGGTCAAAGAACTAACCGGTCGCATTTATGAATTCTCCGAATTCCTGGTTAACGTGCTTCAGGTTACCGATCTGGGGGCTACATTAAATGGCAAGGCAACCTACCACGACAGTTGTGCCGGATTGCGGGAATGCCAGATCAAACAGGAACCCAGAAAACTCCTGGAAAAGGTAAGGGGGCTTGAACTGACTGAAATGAATGATGTGGAGACCTGTTGTGGATTTGGAGGAACCTTTGCCGTGAAATTTGAAAATATATCGGTGGCTATGGGAGAACAAAAAGTGGAAAACGCCCTCGCCACCGGCGCCCAATACCTCGTATCAACCGATCTGTCCTGTTTAATGCATTTGCAGGGCTATATCCGGAAAAAGGGATACGCCCTGCAAACAATGCACCTGGCCGATGTACTGGCCAGCGGGTGGTAAATAAAGCTTGATTACTGCGGAATTACCACATGGTCGATCACATGGATCACGCCATTCTTTTGAAACACATCCTTGATGGTAACTTTGGCCATTCCACCTTTTTCATCTTTCAGCACCACATTTTTCCCATCCATCATAGCCCATAATTTTCCACCGGCGACAGTGATAAGCTCCGTTTTCCCATTTCCATCCTTAATACGCTTCACCAATTCGCTGGCATCCACCTTTCCGGCCACTACATGATAGGTAAGCACTTTGGTAAGCATGGCCTTGTTCTCCGGTTTCAACAAAGTTTCCACTGTGCCTTTGGGTAAAAGGTCAAAAGCGGCATTGGTAGGGGCGAATACGGTGAAGGGCCCGTCAGACTGAAGTGTTTCCACCAGTCCGGCTGCCTTTACCGCAGCCACCAGGGTGGTGTGGTCTTTGGAATTGATGGCATTCTCCACAATGTTCTTCGATGGGTACATTGGGGAGCCGCCAACTTCAACGGTCTTTTCCTTTTGAGCCTGTGTTTGGATAAAGAACAGGGAGGCAATAATCAGCAGGGCTGATTGTCGGATTCGTTTCATGGTTAGTTTAAATTTTTGAATGATAAAACTTTCAACCAGATACGGAGGTGGAGAAAGTCTGGATTGGAAGAAGTAAAGAAATTTTATTTTCGCCTGGCAATTATAAAAATTCAATCATGTACTGGCTTGTAAAATCAGAACCGTTTAAGTATTCCTGGGATCAATTTGAAAAGGATAAACAAACCATCTGGGATGGTGTGCGAAACTATGCCGCCAGGAATAACCTGCGCTCCATGAAACTGGGAGAGGAGGTATTATTTTACCATAGCAATGAAGGGTTGGAAATAGTGGGAATCGCCAAAGTGGCCAAAGAATCTTACCAGGATCCCACCACGCAGGAAGAAACCTGGGTAGCCGTTGATCTTAAACCATTCAAAAAATTAAAGAAACCGGTTTCGCTGGCAACAATTAAAAACGATCCCAGATTAGCGAATATGGCCCTTATCCGTCTTGGGCGCCTCTCGGTACAACCGGTAACAGAGGAAGAATACAAGATCATTCTCGAAATGGCCGGTCTCTAATCTTTGTTTTCCCCTGCGGCTCTGCGCCTCTGCGGTTAACAAATATCTTGGCGTAAAATGAAGGCCTTGATTTATAACTTTTATAACTATATCCAAAAATGAAAAAGCTCGTTGTACTCACTGGTGCCGGTATCAGCGCGGAAAGTGGATTACAAACCTTTCGAGATAGCGACGGGCTTTGGGAAGGTTACCGGGTGGAAGAGGTGGCCACTATTCAAGCCTGGCGTAAAGACCCTGAACTTGTTCTAGAATTCTACAATATGCGACGCCGGTCGGTGCTGAGTGCCATACCCAATGCCGCCCACACAGGACTGGCAGCCCTGGAAAAAGACTTTGAGGTAACGATCATTACCCAAAATATTGACGACCTCCATGAGCGGGCCGGATCATCAAAAGTGGTGCATCTGCACGGAGAGATACTGAAAATGCGGAGTGAAGCCAATCACCAACAAGTCATTCCCATCACCGGAGATATCCGTCTTGGGGATAGGGCAGAGGATGGTCACCAACTTCGTCCGCATATAGTATGGTTTGGAGAGCCGGTACCCATGATGGAAACAGCCATCCCGCTTGTTAAAATGGCTGATATCTTTGTTGTGGTTGGCACTTCCCTGGTGGTTTACCCAGCCGCCGGTCTGGTGGATTATGCGAAAAGAGAGGTCCCAAAATTTATCATTGATAAAAAGATACCCTATACCTCCCGGGTGGAAAACCTGATAACCATAGAAAAACCAGCCACTGAAGGAGTGGCCTTGCTGACCGAAAAGCTAAAGGATTTTGTTTGAAGGGTTACCGATGAACCGGAAAATAAACATCACTGTTCGTGCTCAGCGAAATTGATCCCCTCTTTTTCAAGGTCAGCCAATACCGGTTCATAGATTTCGGGACTGGTAGGGATACAAAGACCCTTTTGCAATATGTTGCCGTTCAGGATCAGTTTGGCTGCAATGCCAAGGGGCAACCCCACGGTTTTGGCCATAGCCGTTCGTAAATGGTCTTTCCCTTTTACCACCAGGTGGCTGGTCAGGTATTTTGATTGTCCGGCGATTTCATATTCAAACTCATGTACCATCACGATCATATCCTTATCCTCGGGATTGAGTTTCAATTTCTGTTCAGCCAGTTCCTGCAAGATCGAAGCGGAACTCCGTGGCAAAGAAGGTATCGGCAGTTCATCATTCAGACCCAGGAAAACATAGGCATCCCTATTGGCTTCCCAATCTCGTGAAAGGATCTGTGATGACCATTTCTGATAGGTGGTTCCCGGGGCAACCTGATCATCATCCGTTGTCAGCCCACCCTGTACAAGCCCATTCCAGGCTTTGCAAAATTCACTATACCGAAGCGTGGTCCGAATAAATGTGGAAGCCTCCTCCAAATGGTAAAGGGGAATATAGGCTAAGGAATCCCGGTTGGGATACCAGGCCAGTTGTGGAAGACCAGGCAGGTTCAATTCAGGACATTCACTGAATACTTCTGCATAAGACCTGCTGGTCTCTCGTCCGTTCTCTTTAAAAACTGCTCCGGCCTGACCTGCCAGGATGATATTCCGAGGGTTCCAACTGATCTTATAATGCCAGGGGTTATTATCACTCTCAGGAGCCACCAGCCCTCCACAATGTGATAAAAAACGTTTTACCCTGCCGCCCTTCCTGTGTATCTGGTCAATGATCTTCATGGCACTCATATGGTCAATACCAGGGTCTAAACCCATTTCACAAAGAAACAACAGGCCTTTTTCTTCCACTGCCGGAGAAAGATTCCGGAGTCGCTCATCTACATAGGAGGCCGTCAGTAAATTCTTATTCCCTTCAATACAGGAGAGCGCCACGAGGTAATGAAGGGAAGGGGGTAGCAGGGAAATAACGATATCCGCCTCAGCAATGAACTTTTTCCTGTCCGCTTCGTTCTCAATATCGATGGATACGGCACGACCATGAGTGGAATTACCAAGTTTTGTCCGGGCCGCTTCTTCATTCACATCCCCCAGCGTGAGGAACCAACCCTGGGTGGGTCCGTTTTCCAGGAGATAATCGATCAAACAGGTGGCGGATTTTCCGGCGCCTAACAACAAGATCTGGTGCATGCAAAAAATTTATTCCGCGTCAAAGATTGTATTAATTTTATAAAAATCATTCATTATGAAAAGAATTCTGATGCTTGCTGTCTTATTCTATGGACTTTCAGCTTCCTCCCAATCCATTCGATTTGGATTAAAAGGTGGGGCCAATATTTCCAATTTCACAGGGGGTGATTTTGGCACCATAAAAAATAAAGCCATTGTTGCCTTTCATGGCGGTGGATATTTGAATATTGAATTTGCCGGGATCTCTATTCAACCCGAGGTGCTGATCTCTTCCCAGGGTTCCAAACTGGAAGATGCATCCAATACGGAAACCTGGAAAGCTACCTATCTGGCTGTGCCGGTGATGGTAAAATTTAAACCAACTGGTAACTTTTACCTGGAACTGGGTCCACAGGTTTCCTTCAAGTTGGGGGAAGACATAGGCAACCAGACCTTTAATGAATTTGCCAAAGACCTTGACCTGTCTATCGGGGCAGGTTTAGGTATCCAGGGTAAATCAGGTTTTGGTCTTGGTGCCCGGTACATGGCCGGTTTATCCAAAGTGGGAGACTTCACCAACGGCCCTGTTGAGCCAGATTTTAAAAACGGAGTGCTTCAGATTTCTTTGATGATTGGATTGGGTGGCGGAAAGTGAAATAAGGAATAAAAAAATAGTTTTAAAAAAATAAGGGATAAGAAAAGGGGAGTGCCTTCTTTCTTATCCCTTATTTTTTATTTTAATCTCTTATTTATTCTTAGCCCATTCATCACTCAGCTCCCCCGAAACGACTTCCTTAACCTTATAACTCACTTTTATCCCCCGGTTGCTATCAGGGATCTTGATGGTCATGCTTCCATTCGGGGCAACTGACCGGAAAGTGATGGTTTCTGTTTTCAAGGGGAGTTCACTTGGTTTAAGGTAATTCAGTTCCACCACCACCTGATCCAGCACAAATGAGGTTTTGTTGGACACGGTTAACTGAAGGTCCTTTATCCCACCAAAGGAGAGTCGTTTATACTCATTGGCATCCACAGAAACCAACCGCATGAGTTCCTCGCTCGAACGAGGGGCGCCGTCCTTTCTTTCCCTTGTTTGTTTTTCCCTGGTACCTTCAACCGGAGTTTGAACTTGGGGCTCTTGAAACAATACCGGTTGGCCTGCCGGTTCAGCAGGAGAAGATTGCTTGGTAGCGGACTGTTTGGGTTTTGTGTCAGGAACAGAATTGGTCACCGCCGGTTCTTCCAATAAAGTGGTCTGGTCCTGGGTATTTTCCGCTTGCAGGGAAACAGCGGGCAATAATCCGGGTTGGTCTTTTTTATCGGTATCCTGTTCGTTTGAACCGGAGGGAGAGGTAACCGCCAACTGACCCGCCTCGGGGGGCTTATTGGTCAGGGTTAAAAAAACCAGGGTGCCCAGGGCGCCTACAAACAAGGCGGCGGCCACATATTTGCCCCATTCCAAATGTCTTTTACGCCGATTGAATTTCTCTTTGCGATCAATCAGCGTCTTCAGGTACATGTCTTTTATTTCCTCCAGGGAGCGCTCCATTTTGGTTTCCATCACCACTGGCTCAGAAATGGTTTCCTCTGTTGCAACCAGGGGCTTAACAGGGGTTATATCCGATTTTTCTTCAAGTGATTCCTTTTCCACCCTGAGGTCGGTTTCCTGGACATCTGTTTTTATAAAAGGCTTGATTACGGTTACCCTGGTATTGTCCTTTTTAGGCATAACCACCACAATAGGGGAATGGGTTTTTTCGGTGGCCTTCGTGGAGACAGGTTCAGGTTCAACCACAGGGGTCTCCACTTGCTGGCTGGTAGCTTTCTTTCGGAGAAAAAGGTTTTCATCCTGTACAGGCACGGGTCGTTTGAAGAAACGGTCATAGGGTTGTTCCTCCACGATCGGGGCATAGGGTTTCAGCTCGGCGATCTCGCTGGGGTATCGCCAGGCGGCACTCTTGCCATCGACCCAGATCAGGTCGTAGGGTTTTAGTCCTAAGGAAATGATCTCCTCCAGCGAATAGGGTCCTATCTCCCTATTGCTTCGGAGCAAGCGGTAGTTTGCCATAACCCGTCCAGTTTGTTGGTACTGGGATAAAACTACGAAAAAAACATACCTGATAGTGTAAAAGGGTTGTTATAAACAGCCGTTTTCCGGGGGGTGGACATTCACACAAAGGTGGATAAAAAAGGCCCAAAAAACCGCCCTTTTAAACCCGTTATTAGGGCCATTTCCGGTACATTTGCAGACCCCAAAAAAAGCGGAAAAAAAGCCCTTAAAACGAAAGTATGGACGAAAGCTTAGTGCCACAGGAAACCAATGACCAGGACCGGATTATTCCGGTCAATATTGAGGAACAAATGAAGACGGCCTATATCGATTATTCGATGTCGGTCATCGTCGGGCGGGCGCTGCCAGATGTACGCGATGGCTTCAAGCCGGTACACCGCCGCATTCTTTTTGCCATGAATGAATTGGGGTTGAATTTTAACCGCCCCTTTAAGAAATCGGCCCGTATCGTAGGGGAGGTACTGGGTAAGTACCACCCACACGGAGATACAGCCGTGTACGATGCAATGGTAAGGATGGCACAGGATTGGAACATGCGCTATCCCCTGATCGATAAGCAGGGAAACTTTGGTACCCAGGATGGTGACGGTCCCGCAGCCATGCGTTACACCGAAGCCAGATTGAAAAAACTGGCGGAAAGTCTTCTGGAAGACATCGAAAAGGACACCGTTGATTTCCAACTCAACTTTGACGATACGGAAAAGGAACCCTCAGTGTTGCCATCCCGTATCCCCCAATTGCTGGTGAATGGATCCAGCGGTATAGCCGTGGGTATGGCCACCAATATGCTTCCCCACAACCTCACTGAAGTTATCGACGGCTGCATCGCCTATATCGACGACCGCGAGATTACCGTGGAAGGGTTAATGCAATATGTAAAAGGTCCTGATTTCCCCACCGGAGGAATTATTTATGGCATGGAAGGAGTGAAGGCCGCCATGCACTTTGGCCGCGGCCGGGTGGTATTAAGGGGAAAACTGCATGTGGATACAAAACCTTCCGGCAGGGAACAGGTCATTATCACCGAAGTTCCTTACCAGGTAAGCCGTGATGCGCTGACCGAAAGGATAGGGGCCCTGGTAAATGAAAAAGTCATTGACGGAATCGCCCATGTAAACAACGAATCAACGGAAAAAGAAGGAACCCGGATTGTCATTGACCTTAAGCGGGACGCTATTGCCAATGTCATCATTAATCAACTTTATAAGCATACCGAACTCCAGACCAGCTACGGGATCAATAACGTGGCCCTGGTAAAAGGCCGGCCCAGAACACTAAACCTTCGTGAACTGATTTCCGAATTTATCGAGTTCAGACACGAAGTGGTGGTCCGCCGGACAAGGTTTGAACTGGCTGAAGCGGAAAAGAAAGCCCATATTTTACAAGGATACCTGATCGCCCTGGATCACCTCGATGAAGTGATCGCCATGATTAGGGCTTCTTCCACCCCTGAAATTGCCAAGGAAAACCTGGTGAACGCGGGCTGGGGACTTGATGAAATACAGGCCAAAGCCATTTTGGAATTAAGGCTGCAACGCCTCACCGGCATGGAAAGGGAAAAGATCAGGGAAGAATATGATGAACTGATGAAACTGATCGCCTACCTTAAAGACCTGCTGGCTGATGAAGCCAAAAGGTATGGTATCATCAAAACTGAATTGCTTGAGATCAGGGATAAATTTGGTGATGAAAGAAAAACAGAGATCACTTATCTGGATGATGAAGTAAAGATCAAAGACCTGATCAAGGAAGAGGATGTGGTGATCACGATCTCTCACCTGGGGTATATCAAACGGACCCCGGCCGAAGAATACCGCGCCCAGCGAAGGGGAGGAAGGGGCTCTATCGGAGGAAAAACCCGCGAAGAGGATTTTATCGAACACCTTTTTGTCTGCTCCACCCACCATACCCTCCTGATCTTTTCTGAAAAAGGCCGGTGTTACTGGTTGAATGTTTATGAGATACCGGAAGGGGAGAAGACCAGCAAGGGAAGGGCCATACAAAACCTGGTACAGATTCCCCCTGATGATAAAGTAAGGGCCGTAATTGATGTGAAAGACCTGAAGGATGAAGAATTTGTAAAAAGCCATACCATCGTACTCTGCACCAAGAAAGGGATCATCAAGAAAACAGAGTTGGAAGACTTTAGCCGGCCCCGCCAAACCGGGGTCAACGCCATCACCATTGTGGAAGGTGATGAACTGCTGGATGCCAAACTCACCGATGGCCAGTGCGAGATCATGATGGCGGTAAAAAGCGGCAGGGCCATCCGGTTTCCGGAAGATAAAGTACGGCCAACCGGTCGTGGCGCCATTGGTGTTGCCGGTATCGATGTGGATGAGGCAGACGACGCCGTAATTGGCATGCTATGTGTAAATCCGATTAAGGAGGCATCCAAAACTGTGCTGGTAGTAAGTGAACAAGGATTTGGAAAAAGGACAGCGGTGGATGAATACCGGATCACCAACAGGGGTGGTAAAGGCGTGAAAACCATCAATGTGACAGAAAAAACCGGTAAATTGGTCGGGATATTAGGGGTGAACGATTCCGATGACCTTATGATCACTTGTAAAAGTGGAGTTACCATCCGGATGAAAGTGGCAGATATCAGTGAGCAGGGAAGAGCCACCCAGGGCGTAAAACTCATCCGCCTTGATAATGGAGATGAGATCGCCGCCATCACAAGGATTGATGAACAACCCGGTGAGGAAGGACCAGTCAGCGGCGCGGAGAATCTGCCTGCAGACGCAACCCCGGGCGATGAAAATCCATCTGCAGAATGATCGGAATAAATTGCTTAACCATTTTTTTATTATAAACCGTAGAAAATGCAAAAACTCACATTAACGGCAGTGCTTGCTTTCTTTGCCGTGTTGGCATTTGGACAAAAGATCGATGAGATCAAGGATGCGATCGGCAGACAGGACTGGACAAAGGCCAAGGAAATGGTAGACAAATACATGGCCAATGAAAAAAGCATGAAAAAGAACGAAGGGATTTGGTATTACAAATCCGTCGTTTACAATGAAGTTGCCAAAGATGCCAACCTGGCCGGCCTGTTGAACGGTGCCGATGGACGCTGGGAGGCTTTTGAAGCCTATAAAAAGCACCTGGAAGTCGATCCCAAAAACATCCAGGGAACACTGGAACAGAATGTCCGTCTTTTTGATATTTATAACGGTTATTTCTCTCTGGCGGTAAATGACTTCAATGATAAGAAGTTTGAAGGGGCCCTCGGTAATTTCAAGAAGGCCTGGGAAGTAGAAAAATTTGTACAGGGAAAAGGGTTTGAATACAATACAGGTCAATCCAATTTCTCTTTCCCTGCTTTTGATACCTCCATGGTACAGAATATCGCCTCCGCCGCTTACAACGCTAAAAAAGTAGATGAGGCGGTAGGGTATTACAGCCAGATCGCGGACGCTAAAATCACCGGACCTGATTACATGAATATCTACCAGTTTCTGGTAGAACATTACCAGGGTAAAGAGGATAAGGCCAATATGGCCAAATACCTGGCCCTGGGCATGGAACTGTACCCCGATAACTATTATTGGATCCAGGTTCAGGTGGATGAGGCAGGAGATAAGGATATGCCTAAACGCTTTGCCAAATACGAGGAAGTGTCTAAAAAATACCCCGGCAATTATTATTTAATGTACAACTACGGGGTGGAACTGTTCAACTATGCCTATACCTCGGATGAAAAGCCGGCCAATTACAAAGAAATTCAAACCAAGATAGAGGAAGTATTAAAATCGGCCCTGACATCAAAGCAAACGGACGGACATGAAGCCAATGTGCTGATGGCCCGCCACCTTTATAACGTAACCTTTGACATGCAGGAAGATCAGCGCCTGATCAAAGGACAAACCCCGGCTGACCAGAAGAAGCGCACTGAAATGCGCGATAAGATCAACCAGAAGTTTGACGTGTTGCTTCCTTATGCGCTGGCCAGCTACGATTATTATGAGCACAAGGGTGAAATCAAAGCCAGTGACAAGGGTACCTGGAAACTGATCGCCGAGATCGTTACAGCCTGCTACGAAGCCAAGAAAATGCCCGAAAAGGCTGACGAATATCGTGAGAAGATGAAGAAGATTCTCTAAGCAGTAGGAGAGCATCAAATTATCAGAAGAGCCGGGTTAATACCCGGCTCTTTTAGTTATGGCCTTTCGGTCTTGCCTTGTCATACTTAACATAAAATGCTTTTATCGGAAAACGACAACGCAACAACGTATCGTCCGCCCTGTGTGACCGATTTTCTTTGCTACCCGCTTCAATAAAATTCGGGCGGAGAAAATCGGTCACACAGGGCGGACGATACATTAAAGTCGTTTTAGCGATAAAATATATTATGTCTAAGTCGTTAGCCTTGTGTAGCGCAGTCCGTAAGTTTTCCCACACGGACAAGCGAAGCGGGGCAACGGGTTATGAAAGAAAAAAAAAACTCGGAGTGGTACATGCCGGCTCCGAGCGAATTCTAAGTTTGTGAACGGGTTCCTTTTGGAAGGGAACAAATTCAGACGCCTCTGAATCCGTTGTGATATCACAAATTAAAGGTACATCATTTTTACGATGTACCTATTTTTTTCTTTTGTAACACGTTGACTGTGCGCGACTTAACATAATATAAATTATAAGAAAAAATATGCCCCGAAAGCCAGGTAGAGACCAGGTTAGCGAGACTGGCATAAATGACTGAAACCACTATCTTTATACTATAAATCAATCAAAATGGATTATCAAAATTCCAACCATTCGCAGGAAACAAATCTGGTTCTACCCCATGTAGGTGAACAATCTACGGTTAAGAACTTTATGGCGAATGTATTTTCATTCATGTTTGTGGCCCTGGGAATATCAGCCCTGGTGGCCTACCTGGTTTCGATTAACCCGGAATGGACATTATTAATACTCTCTAATAAGTTTGTTTTTTACCTGATCATTTTTGCTCCCCTGGGATTTGTGCTCCTGATGTCTTTGGGCTATTCCAGGCTTTCCGCACCGGTCATGATCGCCCTGTTCTTTGTCTATGCCGGTATTAACGGAATCACCTTTGGTATCATCCTGCCTGCCTTTACAGCCGGTTCTGTCATAGGTTGCTTTGTATCCGCCGCCGTGATGTTTGGTGTGATGGCAGTTATGGGATATACAACCAAGCAAGACCTGACCTCGTTTGGGCGTATAATGATGATGGGACTAATTGGGATCATCATTGCCTCTCTGATCAACTTGTTCCTGGGCAGCAGCACCATGGATTATGTCATCAGCTTTATTGGGGTTCTGGTATTTACCGGTTTGACCGCCTATGATGTCCAGAAACTAAAGCATATAGGCGAAGGCATTGAAATGGAAGGAACGCCGGCTGTTGAGGTTCGCAAACGTTCCATCATGGGTGCCCTGACCCTTTATCTTGACTTTATCAACCTCTTCCTGATGTTGTTGCGTCTGTTTGGCAGACGAAACTAATTAACGCAAAGGGTATGAATATCAAGGATGCGCTGCTGGCTGAACATTCCAAAGCCCAGTGCAACCGTATCGTAAACTGGGTTGGCGACAATCAAAAACGGTTTGACGATCTGTTCACGCTGTTTACCGGTGTGGAATATCGCGTCATTCAGCGGGCAGCCTGGCCGGTGAGTTATTGCGTGGAAGCCCATCCATCCCTGATCAAAAAACACCTGGGAAAACTGATCAAACACATGCAGGACCCCAGGGTCCATGGAGCCGTCAAGCGAAATAGTTTACGGCTACTCCAGCACATTGATGTCCCTGAGAAATACCAGGGTGAGCTGATGAACATCTGTTTTGATTACATTACCCGCATCAACGAAGCCGCGGCCGTTAAAGCCTTTGCCCTTACCGTACTGGATAACCTGAGCAGGCTCTACCCCGAAATTGATCATGAACTCCTTACCGTTATCGAATCTCAATGGGAAGTGGAAAGCCCCGCGTTCAGATCAAGAGCAAAAAAGATTCTAAATAGAATGCAGAGAAATAAGAAGTAAGGAATGTGAGATTCATCACTTCCTTATTTCTTATTTCTCATTTCTTCCTATAAAATTCTCTGAACACCAACCTCAAATTCTGGTCATAGGTGATATAATTATACAGCCAGTTCAGAAACACAAACAACCTGTTCTTTACTCCCAGTATCAGCATCAGGTGCAAACCCATCCATACCAGCCAGGCCAGGAATCCCCCAAAATGCCAGTTGGGTTTTGAAAGATCAACCACCGCCAGGTTGCGCCCAACCGTGGCCATCGAACCCTTATCCACGTATTCAAATGCCTTGCGCTCTGTATTCCCTTTCTGTTCCCGTTTTAGATTTTCCGCAATCAGATCCGCCATTTGTATCGCCCCCTGGGCCACCTGGGGATGACCATTGGGGTACTTGGGGGTCTCCATCCATGCCAGATCTCCCACCGCATAGATCCCGGGCTGACCTTCCAACTCACAGTACCTGTTTACCCTGATCCTTCCTCCCCGGACAATATCCTTTTCCATCACCCCTTTGGGAACATTTCCCCTGATACCAGCCGCCCAAATCACCATGCCGGAAGGAATCCGGTTGCCATTTTGCAAAATCACCTCACGACCATCATAATCCTTTACCAATGTGCCTGTCAATAAACTAACCCCCAATTTTTCCAGATAGGCTTTTGATTGCCTCGAGGAGGATTGACTCATGGTCGCTAATGTTCTTTCCGATCCTTCCAACAGAAAAATATTCATTTTTGAAAAATCCAACTCAGGATAGTCTTTGGGCAATACGTACAACTTCATCTCTGCCAATGCCCCGGATAATTCCACCCCGGTAGGACCTCCCCCTACCACCACAATATTCATCAATCGCTGTAATTCCTCCGGATCACTGATCCGTAAAGCATCTTCAAAATTCTGCAACAACCGGTGCCTGATCTGCAAGGCCTCCACCGTCGATTTCATGGAAAAAGCCTCAGAAGCCAATCCCATATTTCCAAAGAAATTGGTATCCGCCCCCATTGCCAGTACTAGCCGGTCGTAGCTTATTTCCTCCTTATCTGTTACCAAAACCCGATCCGTTGGCCTGATCTCCTTGATCTCCGCCATCCGAAACTTGACATTACGACTGTTATGGAAAACCTTCCGTAACGGGAAGGATATATTGCTGGCATCCAAACCTGCTGTGGCCACCTGGTAAAACAATGGCTGAAACTGATGATAGTTGAACCGGTCCACCAATACCACCTCAAACCCCGGTTTATTATTGAGCTTTCGGGCTAATCGCAGCCCCCCAAAACCACCGCCAGCAATGACAATTTTCATGGTAACCTTATTTAGTTACACAAATTTATGAAAATTTCAATAATTTTTGAAAATTAATTTTAGCCCCTTTCCTATGATGGATATCCGACAATTTCGACTTGCTTAGTAAAGCATCCTTACTTTGATGGTTTCCTTTACTTCTTTCAGAAGTTGCAAGGCCCGGGCAGAGATATTCTTATCTACATCCAGCACCACATACCCGATATTTTCATTGGTCTTGAGGTATTGCCCCACGATATTGATATTATGCCGCGACAACTGGGTGTTGATCGCTGACAAAACCCCGGGTACATTGCGGTGTATGTGCAAGATGCGGTGGGCGCCTTCCTGCGGGGGAAGGGCCAGCGCGGGAACGGTATGGGAGCCAAAAGTGATCCCTTTTTCAAGGTAACTAAACAACTTGGCGCTTACATCCTCCCCAATGTTTTGCTGGGCCTCCTCTGTTGATCCCCCGATATGGGGAGTGAGAATCACATTGGGCAGATCCTGCAAAGGAGATTGAAACCGGTCGCCGTTTTTCTCGGGCTCCCAGGGAAATACATCCACGGCAGCTCCGCCAATATGGCCATCGAGAATAAATTTCCTTAAAGCATCAAGGTCAACCACGGTGCCCCGGGCATAATTGATCAGTATAGCTCCTTTTTTAAAATGCTTGAGCAGGTTCTTATTGACAATATTCTGTGTCTGGGTAGTCTCTGGTACATGCAGGGTCACCACATCCGATTGACTCACCAGTTCCTTTAAGGATTTGGCATCTGTGGCATTGCCCAGTGGGAGCTTGGTTTCCACATCATAAAACAGCACCTTCATTCCGATCGCCTCGGCAAGCACGCTTACCTGACTGCCGATATTGCCATAACCGATAATTCCCAGGGTCTTTCCACGCAATTCAAAACTCCCTTTAGCATCTTTGTTCCATATGCCTTCATGAGCCGCTTTATTCTTATCTGGAATACGGCGAATAAGCATGATCGCCAGACCAATCACCAACTCCGCAACCGAACGGGTATTGGAATAGGGAGCATTAAATACCACAACCCCTTTCTCTGTGGCCGTTTTCAAATCTACCTGATTCACCCCAATGCAGAAACAACCGATGGCCTGCAACTTGGTAGCTGCTTCCAATACTTTTTTTGTGATCTGTGTCTTTGAGCGGATACCAAGTATATGCACATCCCTGATCTCCTTGATCAGTTCTTCTTCCGTCAGCGCCTTACTGATTTTTTCGACGCGCTCGTATCCATGTACTTTGAAATTCTTTACCGCAGTATCACTGATATTTTCCAGAAACAATATGCGGATCTTCTCTTTGGGATAACTGGTCTTTCCCTGGGCAGTACTCATAATGCATGCAAAGATGCGGAAATTACGCTTGAAAAAACGTAATACTAACATTCGTTTTAAGGGGGATTAGCATTATATTTGTAAGAAGTCCAACAGTAAAACCATTTTCTTTTGAAAAACATTCTGATTATAGCCGCCCTACTGGGCATTGTATGGGCCGGATGCAATGTTTCCGGACAAGACAAAAAGCCAGCCTCCACTGGCGCTGTACTCGCGTATGTTGACCCCAGCTCCACTGCCAATTACCAAAAATACCATGAACTAGTAGCCGATTTTATGAAGACCAACCTCCTTCAAAGAGGCTTCAACGGTGCTATTCTGGTGGCAAAAGATTCCACAGTGGTTTACGAAAACTACCATGGCCGTATCGATCTCCGCAAAAAAGACAGTATTCACGAACATACCGCTTTTCATATTGCCTCCACTTCCAAAACGATGACCGGCATGGCCATCCTACAATTGGTGGAACAGGGTCTTGTCAGGCTTGACCAACCCCTGGAAGAATTTTTTCCAGGTTTCCCTTATGCCGGTGTTACCGTCAAACTCTTGCTGACCCATCGAAGTGGTTTGCCCAATTACCTTTATTTTCTGGAAAAAGAAAAATGGAACCCCCAGGACCGGATCAGCAACCAGGGTGTATTGGACTATATGATCGCGAAAAAGCCCGGTCGTGAATCCAGGCCTGATTCCCGGTTTAGCTATTGCAATACCAACTATGTATTGCTGGCCCTCATCCTGGAAAAAGTAACAGGCAAGGCATTCCCCCAATACATGAAGGAAAACATCTTCGAACCCTTGGGAATGAGCGATACTTATGTTTACACCAATGAATGGGAAACTATGGCCACCCCCAGTTTCCAGTATAATGGGGCGCTATGGAGACTTGATTTCGCCGACGCAACCTATGGTGATAAAAACATTTACAGTACCCCCTCCGATCTTTTGACCTGGAGCCTGGCCGTTCATGGGGGAAAAGTGATCAACGATTCCATGCTCAAACTGGCCCTTAGCCCCTATAGCCTGGAAAGACCCTCCATGCACAATTACGGATTGGGATGGAGGATGATCACCATGCCTAATAAAAAGACCGTTTATTACCATAACGGCCGCTGGCATGGCAATAACAGCGCCTTTGCCTATCTGCCCGATGAAAAAGTAACCATCATCATCATCGGCAACAAGTATAACAGCAATATTTACCGCACCGCCCGGAAGGCCTATGATATTTTTGGGCAATACCTGGAAGACGATGAAGACAATGGCGACGAATCCATGATCGTCCAGTCTGAAGAAAAACCGGGTAATATGGGCTCCCCTGCCCCACTCGTTGCCCGCCGTAAATAAGACTTTCATCCAAAATCATCGCATTTCTGGAAATTGTTTCCCAACTTTATGGAAAGTTTCCGGATGAAGATCTACAGCGCCGAACAGATCCGTCACTGGGATCAATTTACCATCACCCATGAACCGGTTGCTTCCATCGACCTGATGGAAAGGGCGGCAATGGCCTGTTTGGACTGGCTGGAAGAAAAATACCTGGCTGATCCCTCGATATCCGTTTATATCTTTTGTGGTAAAGGAAATAATGGGGGTGACGGTTTAGCCCTCACGCGTTTGTTATTGCTACGAAAAATACCTGTATCTGTCTTTATCCTTGAGTTTGGAAACCTGGGTACCCCCGATTTTCAAAACAACCTGGCCAGGCTTCATCCCCTTAACGGGAATATTCACTTTATACAAACCGAAGAACAATTCCCGGAAATTCCAAAAGGCACCCTGGTCATTGATGCCTTGTTTGGTTCTGGTCTCAACAGACCCCTGGAAGGTTTGAGCGCTGCCCTTGTGCACCATCTTAACCTGGCAGGCTGCACCATAATTTCAATAGATATTCCAAGTGGTTTGTCAGTTGACCGCTCTTCCAGAGGGTTTACCGCAATCCGCGCCACGCATACTCTTAGTTTCCAAACCCTGAAACCCGCTTTTCTGGTGCCTGAAAACGGCGATCATACCGGAGAGGTAGCGGTGTTGAATATAGGTCTTCACCCAGCCTATGAAGAAACAACCACGCCTTTGTTTTCTCTGGTTAACGGAACTCTGGCAGGATCATTAATTAAAAAAAGAAAGAAATTTTCGCATAAGGGCCTTTTCGGTCATGCGGCACTGGTAGCAGGTTCCACAGGCAGTATGGGCGCGGCCGTATTGGCGGCAAGGGCCTGTTTACGGGCAGGAGCCGGAAAACTCACCTGTTATGTGCCCCACCCCGGTTTGAACATTCTCCAAATTGCCGTTCCCGAAGCCATGGTCAGGGTAAGTGGTTCAGCGCATGAATTGGAAGGATATTTCCCCCTGGCCGATCATCATGGCCTGGGTATCGGTCCGGCCATCGGGATAGGTGAAAAACAACGTGATCTGCTGCGACAGGTATTTAAGACCCATCTCCAACCAATGGTGATCGATGCCGACGCCCTGACCCTTTTGGGTAAATTCCCGGAGCTTTGGGACTTTGTACCCCGTGGTTCGATCCTGACCCCTCACCCTGGTGAATGGGACCGGCTGTTTGGCAAAGTGGGCAACGATTTTGAACGGATCGACCGCACCCGGGAAATGGCGGCACGCTACCAGGTAATCATCGTTTTAAAAGGACATTACAGCCTGATTGCCTTCCCGGATGGCCAAGCTTGGTTCAATTCCTCCGGGAATCCGGGAATGGCCACAGCCGGGAGCGGGGATGTGCTAACAGGGATCCTGACCGGATTATTGGCCCAGGATTATTCCCCCCAGGATGCCAGTTTGCTGGGCGTTTACCTCCATGGATTGGCCGGGGATCTGGCTGCCGGAGAAGGCTCCCAGCAAAGCCTAATAGCCGGGGATATTATTGACAGGATCGGACTCTCCTACTCCCTCCTGCTCGAAGAGGCGGAAACAGCCTGAAAACAGCCACCAGCCCCAAAACCATAAAAATCCATCATTCATAATAATATGAGCCACAGCTTTCAATTTCGGGTTCCAACCCCTATCTTTGCCGTCCCTTAAAAAGCTGTTTAAGAATCACCTGTTTATGGATAAATTGATCTATCTCGTTCCCCTGATGGCCGTGATCGGCCTCCTCTACACTTTTGTGAAATTCAACTGGGTAGCTAAGCAGGATGCAGGTACCGACCGCATGAAAGAAATCAGCACCTATATTGCAAATGGTGCCATGGCATTTCTTCGTGCTGAATGGAAAATCCTGGGCTATTTTGTAGTGATTGTTGCCATCCTCCTGGGTGTTATGGCCACAACCAACTCCAACTCTCACTGGTCTATCGCGATCGCCTTTGTAATTGGCGCTGTATTTAGCGCCACCGCCGGCTATATCGGTATGCGTATTGCCACAAAAAGTAATGTGCGTACTGCCCAGGCAGCCCGATCCAGTTTAAGTAAAGCCCTGAAAGTATCGTTCACCGGAGGTTCCGTAATGGGACTTGGGGTGGCCGGACTGGCTGTACTTGGTCTTGGAGGATTGTTCATCATCCTTAAAATGATTTTCGTACCCGATGGTTCATCCGTAAACGGCCCCGAAATGGTTCGTGCCATCGAGGTGTTGACCGGATTTTCACTCGGTGCTGAATCCATTGCCCTCTTTGCCCGTGTAGGTGGCGGTATCTATACAAAGGCCGCCGACGTAGGCGCCGACCTGGTTGGTAAAGTGGAAGCCGGTATCCCGGAAGATGATCCCCGCAACCCTGCCACCATTGCCGATAACGTGGGTGATAACGTGGGTGATGTTGCCGGTATGGGTGCCGACCTTTTTGGTTCCTATGTGGCAACTGTTCTGGCTACCATGGTACTTGGACAGGAAACCGTCGCTATCAATGATAATTTTGGAGGCCTTTCCCCGATCCTTCTCCCTATGCTGATCGCCGGGGTTGGTATCCTCTTTTCAATTATAGGTACCTGGTTTGTTCGAATTTCCGAATCAGCCAGTGTCAATACTTCCACTGTTCAGAAAGCCCTGAACATGGGTAACTGGGGTTCCATTGTATTAACTGCCATCGCTTCCATATTCCTGGTTCAATTCATCCTCCCCGAATCCATGACCCTGCGCGGATTTGAATTTGGTAAATGGGATGTGCTTGGGGCTATCGGAGTGGGTCTGGTGGTTGGAACCCTGATGAGCATCATTACCGAATACTACACAGCCATGGGTAAACGCCCGGTACTGACCATTGTTCGCCAATCGGGCACAGGTCATGCCACCAATGTGATCGGAGGGCTGGCCGTTGGGATGGAATCCACCCTTTTGCCAATCCTTGTGCTGGCTGCCGGTATTTATGGCTCATATTATTTTGCCGGTCTTTATGGCGTGGCCATCGCCGCTGCCGGTATGATGGCAACCACAGCCATGCAATTAGCCATTGACGCTTTTGGTCCTATCGCCGATAACGCCGGTGGTATCGCTGAAATGAGCGAACTCCCCCCCGATGTGCGTGAAAAAACAGATGTACTGGATGCTGTTGGTAATACCACTGCGGCTACTGGTAAAGGATTCGCTATCGCTTCCGCTGCCCTTACCGCCCTGGCCCTGTTTGCCGCCTTTGTCGGAGTAGCCGGTATCGATGGAATCGACATCTATAAAGCCGATGTTCTTGCCTCCCTGTTTGTGGGTGGTATGATCCCCTTCATCTTCTCTTCCCTCGCCATTCAGGCCGTGGGTAAGGCTGCCATGAGCATGGTGGAAGAAGTTAGACGCCAGTTCAAAACCATCCCCGGCATCATGGAAGGGACAGGCAAACCTGAATATGAAAAATGTGTGGCCATCTCGACCGACGCTTCTATCAAGAAAATGCTAGCCCCCGGCGCTATCACCATCATCTCTCCCCTGATCATCGGATTTATCCTGGGCCCCGAAGCCCTGGGTGGTTTCCTGGCAGGTGCAACGGTGAGTGGTGTATTGATGGGTATGTTCCAAAACAATGCAGGTGGCGCCTGGGACAATGCCAAAAAATCATTTGAAAAAGGTGTCGAGATCAATGGCGAAACCTACTATAAGAAATCAGAACCCCATAAAGCTTCTGTAACAGGTGATACCGTAGGTGACCCCTTTAAGGATACCTCCGGCCCCTCCATGAATATCCTGATCAAACTGATGTCCATCGTTTCCCTGGTTATTGCCCCCACCCTGGCCCAGATACATGGTACCGGCGGCTCTCACCACGGAACCAGTCAGTCTAAAGAATGGAAAGCCACGGAGAAACCTGTAGCGCTAAATAACTCTCATACGGTGCAATACCCGTCCAAATAACTCAAGAATCTAATCAGAACCATTACAAAGTCCCGGTGTTTCTACATCGGGGCTTTTTTTGTAACCTTTTGACAATCCGTACGTCTAACCTTAACGGATGTTAAAAAATCTTAAAGAAAGTTAGGGTTTTATCAGATTACGAAAAAACTCGTATATTCGGGTATAATTTCAAATTACCATGTCAAACAGCAAGCATATAAAGCCCACGGAAAGTGAGTTGGAAATATTGCAGGTTCTGTGGGACAAAGGCACCGCTACGGTGAGGGAAGTACATGAGGAACTATCCAAAACCAAGGAAGCCGGTTATACCACAACCCTGAAACTCATGCAGATCATGAATGAAAAGGGGTTGGTAAAAAGGGATAATTCCATGCGGAGCCATGTTTACCATGCCGCCGTTAACCGGGAAAAGACCCAAAAACATTTACTAAACAAAATGATTGATTCTCTTTTTGGCGGGTCCCCTACCCAGTTGGTCATTCAGGCCCTGGGTAACAATAAGACCAGCCCGGAAGAATTGGCCAGGATCCAGGAGTTATTGGATAACCTCAAAAAACAGTAAGCATGCCTGCTTTGCCGGAATCAAACTTTCTGCTTTCACTGGGATGGGCCATCCTGAACAGTTTTTGGCAGATGGCTTTATTGTGGGCCCTCTACCGGGGGATATTATCAGTCCTGCCCCGTCTTAAGACGGAGTACCGAACTGGCATTGCTACTGGTTTTGTTTTTGGGGGCTTTGCCTGGTTTCTGACCACTTTTGTTCTTTCACTGGGAAGGGTTCCTGATATCCGGTTATTTCAAACAGCGTTTGGGGATGCCGACCTGGTTTCTCAATGGCGTTCTACCCTGATCCCTTACCTGCCTTATGCGGGTGTACTTTACCTGGCTTTATTGGTAATTCCCTTTCGTCAATTCCTGATCAATTATAGGTACCTGCGTTTTATCCGCCGGCACGGACTAAGCCGGATTCAAGGGGAGTGGAAGATATTTACCGGTCGCATGGCCTCCTACCTGGGCATACGGAGAAATGTACAGGTTTGGGTTTCTTCCTTTGTAAAATCGCCGGTAACCATTGGCTTTCTCCGTCCAATGATCCTGATCCCTATGGCGGCCATAAACCACCTGGATATGCGCCAAATGGAATCGGTGCTGTTGCACGAACTGGCCCATATACGCCGAAAAGATTACCTGTTTAATTTTTTACTTACCATCATACAATCGATTTTATACTTCAACCCTTTTGTGAAATGGATGGTACAGGACATTGAGGAAGAAAGGGAAACCAGTTGTGATCAATTGGTGATCCGTTTTGGGTACAATGCCCATTCCTATGCCACTGCCCTGCTATCGCTGGAAAAGGGTTGGACACTTCAAGGCAGGGAATCCCTGTCCATGGCCATGGCGGCAACCGGTGGTAATAAAGGATTATTAAAAAGAATTGAACAGATCGTAGGCATTCAGGCCCCGCAAAAGTGGTGGAGCCCCGGGCGCTTAGCCGGACTCTGTCTAGCCATCCTGTTGGTGCTCTTTTCCCAGGCCATGATCATCCAATCAGAAACCCGCAGTGGTTCTGAGGGCATGACCCTGCATGAATGGGTTGCCAAGCATTTTACTTTTCCGGAAAGCAAAGAATACAAGGCGGCCACAAATAAAACCGCTTCTCCTGTTGCTTATACTCAAAAACCAGCCATGGAAGCAAAGACTTCCCCTGTTGGCAACGCCTCCTTCCAGGAAGTATTCTCAGAACCAAAACCGGAGCCCGCTCCTGTTTATAACGATCCCAATTATCAGTTTGTAAGCTTCCGGGAGAATGTACCGGTGCAATTGACCCGTGAAGAGGAAGCCGAGATCGCCGCAACCATGGAAGCAACCCGTAAGGTTGCCCGTGAATTGCAATGGGAAGCCATGAAGAACCAGATGGCCGATGCCTATACCCAAAGGGAAAAGCTGGAACTGAAAAAAGCATTGACCGAACAGGTTAACCAGCAGAACTGGGCTGAGATGGAAAAGAAATTACGCACCCAATATGAGCAGGTTGACTGGGACCAGGTGAATGCCAAATTGGATATGGCGCTGGCCGGATTTCAGATGGACAGCCTTATTCACGAAGTATCACTTACCCAGGAAAAGATCAAATCGCTTGAAGGATTACTCGTTAACCATCAACTGTCAGGCATACCCGATACCGATCTTAACCTCGAGAACCTGAGAAAGGAAAAAGAGAAGTGGAGCAAGGAACTGGAGAAACTCAGAAATATCCGCAACCGGAAGATCATAAGACTCTGACCGGGTCAACTCTACATGGTATAAGTTAGGTTTACTCTACCAGCATCTGGGACAGGCTTCACTGTATTTATTCCCGATGATAAAGCCGATCATAATTTCATGTGTACCACGGCTTACGGTATTAAGGCTTGATGTGGTGAGATCATAGGCATAACCCACATTAAACGTATTCCCCACATTCACCCCCAGCATACCGGCATACCCTTCTTCAAAACGATAGGAGCCCCCGATCCAGAACAGGTCTCGGTATTGCATTTTCACATTGGCCTCCACCTGAAATTCCCGCCTGGATGAACTGCGGATGTACTTTGTCATGATCGATGGAATCATATTGATGTCTTCCGTCAGCAGGAACCGATATCCCCCCATCAGGAACAGGTGAGGTACTGCCCTGCCCTTTTCCACGATGGCCGCATCATCCACAAATGATATCTTTTGCGGAACAACCTGTTGGGCCGACAATCCGATAAAGTAATCCCTGGAATACAACCATAGGCCGGCCCCGATATCAGGACGGATCTTATTCAGTTCACCGGAAATGGCTGCACCTGTGGCAGGATCAAACGGATCACCCCCGCCAAAATCCTGTTTGGATTTATCTACACTAACAGTGGTAAAACCTGCAGAAAACCCTGCGGATAAATTGGTGGTTGGGTTGATACCAAGGTGATATGCATAGGATGCATAAGTGGTAAAACGGTTGAAGCTTCCTGTTTTATCATTCAGCACCGTTAATCCAATGCCATGGTGAGGCTCGGCGGCGGTATAATTCTCCCAATAATATTTACCCCTGGGGTTCTGCCCGGGTATGCTGTATGAAGTGGCCGAGGTTCGATAATCATTCTTACCCAGTGGGGCATGAACGGTCAGGTAGGCTGTGCGGGGAGCACCGGTTAACCCTACCCATTGATCACGGGCACTCATTTTTACATCCACATAATTCTCAATACCCGTAATGGCCGGGTTAATGATATAGGGATTCAGAATATACTGGGTATAATGGGGCTTCTGCTGGGCTATTGCGGGGGCCAGCCATCCACATACGAATAAGATCAGTAGTCCTTTTCTCATGGTCTTATCTGATTACATCTACATAACCGGCCATCCGTTTGCGGCCATTTTTAGGATCAACGATATAATAATAGGTTCCAACCGGAACAGGTTTTCCATTTACCGTGCCATCCCAGGGTGTGGTATATCCTACCGAACGATAGACCAATTGGCCATAACGGTTATAGATTTCCACAGTAGCGCCCGGGTAGGTATCAAGGTAATTGATCACCCAACGATCGTGGACCCCGTCTCCATTGGGACTGAAAATATTGGGGATGACCGGGCTCTTTAGTACTTTAACAAAAACCTGGTCCTGGTCACTACAACCAAAATCGGTGGTCACCGTCAGGGTATAAGTGATATCATCAGAGGGTGATGCCTTTGGATCGGCCACGGCGGGGTTATCCAAACCAGTGGCGGGACTCCAGAGATAGTTCACCGGGAAATTGGCATTTAGTACTGGCGTTAACTGCACCACCCCACCCTCAAGTACAAACTTATCCGGTCCTGCATTGGCCACCGGTACGGGATGCACAGGCACGGTTTGTTCCTTATAATTGACACATCCATTTGTCCCGGTAAAGGTGTAGCGGATCAAATGGGAACCATTACCAGCCAGGGCCGGACTAAACAATCCGGAAGCAGATACACCAGGCCCTGAAAATACTCCGGTTCCGGGAAGACCATTGGTTACACTGACCTGTGTTAACTGGAAGGGGGCCACATCCGCACAAACCCCATTCACGGGATCAAAAGCGATCGTAGGTGTTGCCAGTAACGTAAATGTTTTATCAAGGGGTTCCAGACAGGTAACACCTGAATAGGCAATCACCCGAATGGTCACTGTGCGGGTAGCCGGGGTTCCAAATTCAGGATAGCGGAATGAATATAATTTACCCTGGGTTGGTGTTTCATCCACCGTGCGAAGGGTCATATCATTGGTAGCATCCCAATAGATTTCCAATTTTACAATATTCCCATATCCCACCACGTAAGACAGGTTCTCAATGGTTACATCCTGGTTGCTACATAAGGCCGCAGTATTTTGTATGTTAAAGGCTGCCTTTGGCACCGCGCTGTTTACATCAAAAGCGGCAGCTACCGTATCGGTACAACCCTGGTTGGAAGTGACAACCAACTGCGCCGTGTAATTACCGGTAGCGGTATAAATATGTGAGGGGTTCTGTATGGCTGATGTATTTGGGTTCCCGGCATTGGCATTGGCATCCCCAAAATTCCAGGCCCACCCGGAAATAGAACCGGCAGAAACTGAGCTGGTATCAACAAAGTTCACCGAGGGGTCTGTTAAACAAACCTCCGGGGCGATAAAGCCAGCCTTTGGATTGACATGCACAGTCACATTACGCGAGCTTACCGTACTTACACAACCCTTGTCCGTTTCAACCTGAAGGGTAATGGTATAGGGCCCTGTTTGTGTGTACACATGATTGAATGGTGCGGCGGAATTTAATACGGCATTCGTGGCATCCCCAAAATTCCATGACCACTTATTGATAGCGCCTGAATTTGGAACCGAGGCATCGGCAAGGATGACATTGCGATTGATACAGGCGGGACTATTGATGTTAAATTGAGCCGTAGGCAATGCATTGACCGTTACATCCATTGTTTTGACCGTAGAAGGACATCCAATGGCTGATGTGGCGGTCAGTCGCACAGTATAAACACCCGCTGCCGTATATGTTTTGGTTGGATTTTGGGCGGTGGATGTCGTGGCATCGCCAAAATCCCAGGCCCATTGGGTAACTGAACTGTTAGGTGCGGAGCTTTGGTCCTGGAAATTAAATGCTCCACCCAGGCAAACTTCGTTTTTGTCAACGGTAAAGTTTCCGGTGGGTTGGGTATAAATGGTATTTAACAGCCGCACGCTGTCATCCACACAACCATTGCCCGAAGTAACGGTGAGGGTAACATTGAATGGCCCTGCCCCGGCATAGGTATGAACGGGGTTTTGAATATTTCCGGCGGTATTTCCATCCCCAAAATTCCAGGCGTAAGTGAACTGGGCCTGTGTACCATCACTGATGGTGGATTGGTTGGTAAACGAAGCTGTGCCAGCCGGTAAACACACATTGGGAAGGGCAAAGGCCGCCACGGGGTTGGGATAAATAGTTATGGTGCGGGGCAGCAATTCACTTTGGCATCCGGTAGCCGTTTCTACTTTTAATTTTACCGTGTAGTTTCCGGCATTGGCATAGGTATGGGTCTGGCTGGCAGGCGTAGTGGCCGTTAGAACAGGCGAACCATCCCCAAAATCCCAATACCATTTAGTAAGGGTTCCCCCACCTGTTACAGAAGATTGGTCGGTGAAGGTGATCGATTTTCCGGCGCAATAAGGGGCGGATGTTCTGAAATCAGCCACCGGCAGGTCATTTAATACCACGGTTTTGGTCATGGTATCCGATACGCAACCGACATCCGTGATCACAAACAGGCTGGCAGTCTTATTTCCAGGGGAAGGATACTTATGCTTGGGGTTTTTGATCGAATCGATTTTTCCATCACTAAACGACCATCCCCATTTGATGATATCACGTCCATCGGTGTTGGTAACATCAAAGAAGGAAACGCTATCTGTTACACACCCATTGGTGGTAAAGTTGAAGTTGGCCGATGGTGGTGCAAAAACCTGCAGGTCGTAATCAATTTCCTGCTCACCCGTACAACCATCCCCTGTTGGGTTCTGCACCAACACCTTGATCGGGAAAGTGCCGACGGTATTGGCCATAAAGGGGGTTGGTAGTTTATAACGGTACACGGTCCGGTTACCGATCACCCAAGTGGAGTCAGCCACCGGGCTGGAAAGGGTCACATCCGGAAAGAGCCCGTTAAACTGCCACTTTATGGAAGTAGGCTGGTAAGGGAATACGATGGAGAAATAAAAAGGCGCTCCTTTACAGGCCGCGGGGAAATTGACTGTGGCGTAAGTGTTCTGCGTGCTGACAAACTGGTAAAGGTCACGCACATTTGTTCCTGCCGAATAGGCATAGGATTCAAAATTGCCCAAGCCATAGGCAATGGCGTTAAAACCGCTATCGGCGGTGAGACGGAAAGAAGGGTTGGCCAGGCTGGTCAGGTTCTCTACCAGGTAGGAATATCCCGGGGCCCCGGGCATAGGGGCAAAGTTGGAAACAGGAGGAACGTTATTGATCCTGAAACTACCCGTAGCGGCTGTACGCATGTAAACGGACAGGTAGCGTTCGGAGATTTGCTGTAGGGTGGAAGAAAAAATGGTAATGTCATTGATGTTCTGCTCCACCGGGTTTAGGACCACCATATCGGGGTCGCCCACGCTGTTGAGGGCGCCTGCCGCCTCCGAACTCATCATGTATTGAATACAACTGACGGGTTTGCTGGCCGTAATTACCCGGGGCGTTACCACCGGAGCCGGGTTGGCTGTAGGCGCAGGATAATACTCCCCTGCGTTGAGGGTGATGATGGGGCCGGAGCCCAGGTCGATATCGGTACCATCTTCGGAGGCAATCACACGGAAATGGTAACCCTTGGGGTTATTGGCAAAAGGTATGATCCCAAAAGTCTTTCCCCAGGTATTGACGGGATATAATTGTTGGTAAAGCGGATCGTAGGAGCCCCCCATCAGGGTGCCATTGCCAATGGCCAGGGAGGAGCTTCCTGAAAAGACAGCGATCTTTTTACAGGTCTCGGTCCCGATGGCGATGGATTCAACCAGGGTACCAGTCAGGTCCTGATCGTCCTGGATCTGTAATACATCCCCCGGGTTGGCTAAGACCATCGTGGTGGACAGGGCATTCAGTACTCCATTCCGGCGAAGACGGAACCGAACCGTTGTGTTAGGTTCAACCGCGATCACCTGGAACTGCGACTTGGAGCCAGAGGTGCTGTTCTGGTAAAAAGTAGCCACATAGTGCTTTTTCCCGAGCACGTTTTCCGGAAGAATCAGGGAGGCTGCGGAGCGGAAACCCGCATAGATATGGGAGTAAACCACTACGGGAGGTTTGCCCGGATCCACCTTAACATGGATACCCTTGGGAACCACCACCCCGGTTTCCGAGAAATTGATATGGGCATTGGTATAAGGGATGTTGATAGGCCCGGCTACCTGGTTGGCTACTACGTTGAATGTGGTGCTAAATCCGTTGACCGTAATGGTACCCGATGAGTTCTTGTCTGAGGTAATAAACAAGGCCATCTGGGCCAGGTTGTTTCCAGAGGGGGTATGCGACGGAAAACACAGCCAGAACTCCTTTCCCTTGTTTGAAAAATCCTGGGAAAATAGTGGGGTCAGTGCTGCCGTGCAGAAAACGGCAAACAGCAGAATTCTTTTTCTCATGCTTGTTTCAATATCCTAAGTCTGTCCAATAATAAAGTTCCAAGTTACAGAAAAGATAGTAGAAGAGGTAGGTATTTATACTATTGCATAAGTGGGCTGGTTGACAGGGGATTGGCGACACTTAGGGCGGATAACTTTGGTCAAAACGTATAGAAAAAATCAACTATTTTATCTTTGAAATCATATTGAAGTTTAAGTAACAATCATTAAACTCACATAATGAGCTATTTATCCATAATATTTTTCATTTGTTTACTTCCATTCAAAAATCCGATATTCATCCAGATTTTGAATCCATTTTTGCCCATATTTTAATTTGATATAAATCTTTTAATCATTTCATTTTAAATTATTTATTTCAAATAAATTAACCTAATAGGTTTAGCGAGCGGAATTTTGAATTTCGCCTCCGAAATTCGAAGCATTTTAGCATAGCGATTATGGTTAATGTGGGGAAGTATATCCAAAACTACCCCGCCCTATTCTAATGGATTTAGGAATAGGGTTGATTTTAGGCTTTGTATGGGTTGGGGTGGCCTACCCTGCCTGGTCGGGGGGTGCTAAAATGTTTGGAGTATATTTAAAATAAAAAAATGAAAGAAATGGTTATCACTTTTGAACCTTATGAGTGGATTTTTAGTCAAGATGAAAAATCTGCTGAAATATCTAAATTTTTAGAATTTCTTGGCGTTGAAGGGAAGGAAGTATTTGACAAAGTTGGGGCGGAGGTTACAATCCACCTCGATAGGGAAGTTGAGAATAAATACACATTTATTTTCCCTGATGGTCAACTACCTATTCAGGTTTATGAGGAGATTACCGAATTAAAAGTTATTCGGAAGAAGCTTTGATCCATTGGGTGCCTTGAGAAGCAACGATTTCCTTAAGTATTGAATAACAGAAATTTATATAGAAGCCATTAAAAGATTGACCTAAATTTGGGATAAGATCAATAATCTGCATAATTTTGTACTGCTTCAGTCCAGTTAAATGGATTGCGGCCAACGCAGAAGGGCGGTCACTCTAGATAGAGCGACCGCCCTCCCTGTTTATAGCTGATTTAAAAAATTATAAATAGTATCATCAAAAACAATATCCCTGGTTACTCTAAAAAGGCCCTTGTTTTTTGTTATAATCCACGTTTCCTGTATACTCTTATTCCTACCAGGTTGCATCGCTCCGATAATACCCTTTTTCAAATCACTTACAGCATAATCCTTGTTTGCTAAGTTAACAACTGCAATTTCTACCATCTGTTGGCCAGACCTGTAAATTGCCCTGTTAATTGCTTTTTGTGTAGGTAATACCGGAGTTTTAATATCCCCGATTTGCTGATTATTAATCCTAATATCAGGATTTTTATCACCGAAAACATCATGAAGCAATTCAGCTCTCAATAGTTGGTTAGTTTCGGGTATTACTGGTAACAACTCTATTTTATACCCATGATCTGCTAATATTCGCGCCGCTTCTAGATTTTCTAATAATTCTTCGTCGGAATGCAATTCGTGTTGCCAAACCCACCCCCCGGAGCTAGATTCATATACTTGAGAATAAGACAAGGTTTTCTTTTTCGATTACTAGCAAAAAACAGTATTGTATAAGAAAAAAACAAAAATATTTTGGCTATGAAATGCGGTTGACTAAGGTACTTTTCCTTCCTTTTTTTCGAGCAATTTCATAATTCCATCACAATCCTCCCCTCTCCTGTTTAGGTTCAAGAATTTTTAACCAGATTTGCTTCATGAACCGAGCCCTCCTACTTTCCTTGATTTTAGTGTCTTTAGCTGGTTGCCATTCCGCCAAGCCTCCGGATTACCAGGGCCTGTCGCATTTTAAGATCCACTCCATTGGCGCGGGTGAATCGGTGCTGAGGTTCCACCTGGATTATTTCAATCCCAATGGGTTTGGCGTGACTCTTAAGGAAGGGGAATTTGATGTGTATGTGGAAAGGGAATTTCTGGGGCATGCCCGTTTGGAGCAGAAGATCAGGGTCCCTGCCCGGTCGGCCTTTTCGGTACCGATAAGGTTGACCGCCGCCTCTGGCCCCTTGTTAAAGCATAGCCTGGCCATTCTGATGAATAGCCCCCTGCTGATAAGAGTGGAAGGAACGACCCGCCTGGGCAAAGCGGGATTTTACAAGAATTACCCTGTATTCTTTGAAGGAAAACAAGTAGTGACGGAAGATAAATAAGCTGAATAGCCCTTCTTTTGGCCTAACCCCCGGATGGGGTACCTGCTTTATGCTGGCAAGTCTTGGGCAACTGCTTGAAAACATCCTGATTCGCGGGATATTCATCGGCATCATAACCGGCGTTGGCAATGGCTGCCTTTATGGTTTCGGCATTGATCCGATTGGTGAGGAATTTGACCATGGTCTCCTTTTTCCGCCAGTTCACGTTAACATAAGTGACCCCATCATACCGTTTCAGGTATTCCTCAATCCTCGTCTTACAGGATTCACAGCCTACCGTGGGAGTCTTGATTTTAATGGTTTCAACGGGTTTTGTTTGCGCCGAGACGCTCCCCAAAAACCCGCTTAGGGTCAGCAACAGGAGGAAAATAGGTTTCATATCGGGTAATTGATATCCTAAATTACTAAACCCCGGTCCAATTTGCCGGGTTCTGACGCCATTTTAACAATATTTCCAATTGTTCTGGAGCCACCTGACCCCGGGATTCCGCAGCTTGAAGAAGATTGCCATAATCGGTTAAAGGATAATAGACTACTCCGGCTTTGTCAAATGCCTCGGTGGCCTGGGGAAACCCATAGGTGAAGATGGAAACCATGCCCTCAATTTCTAATCCGGCGGTCTTGAGTACATCCACCACCTGTAAACTGCTTTTGGCCGTGGACACAAGATCTTCAACCACCACTACTTTCTGTCCTGGTTCAAAATACCCTTCTATCTGGTTACCCATGCCATGTTCCTTGGGCTTAGGACGAACATACACAAAGGGCAGTTTAAGCTGGTCAGCGGCCATAGCCCCCCAGGCAATCCCGGCTGTGGCTACCCCGGCCAGCAGGTCGGCCCCGGGAAAACGTTCAAATATTACATTGCACAGCTCGGATTTGATATAATCACGCACATAGGGAAAGGACAAAATCCGGCGGTTGTCACAATAGATCGGACTCTTCCATCCACTGGCCCAGGTAAAGGGGGCTTGGGGACTTAACTTAACTGCATTAACTTGTAATAGTTTCTCAGCAACAATTTTCGCATCAGTCATGCGGCGAAGGTAAACCAAAGCGATGTATCTGAAAATATACTTTGATGACAGACCCTTGTTTCTCTGCGATGAAATCGTAGGAGAAATTGAGCCCTTTGTCCATCATGACGATGCCATTTTCATAGATGAAATGGATAGCCATACCATTAAGTCCATGATCCATGAGATGCAGCAGCCCCAGGTGAAAGCTGGAGTTTTTTTCCATACCGACCTGGCCAAACTTCAAAAGGAATTTTTTAAAAAATTCACCGTGCTTGTCGCAGGAGGAGGGGCTGTACTCTCCCCTGACAACAAGGTCCTCCTGATTTATCGACGGGGTTATTGGGACCTTCCAAAGGGAAAGCTGGATCCTGGTGAATCCATTGAAGACTGCGCCCTTCGGGAAGTAAGAGAAGAGACCGGGCTTCGGGAAGTGGAACTGGTTACCCCCCTGCTGAATACCTACCATACGTATCATGAGGGCACCCGGTTTATCCTGAAAGAATCGGTCTGGTTTCAAATGAAGGCATCAGACACCCAACCATTGAAGGCCCAGGAAGAAGAAGATATCACGGCAATAAAATGGGCTTCAATCCCCGAGGCCAGGGATTTATTTCCACTGATGTACCCCTCCGTCAGAGATGTGATCAATGCCCTCTGATCCCCTACTTACCTGGTTTTTTGTTTGATTGACTGGGCCACGATATCCGGCAGAAAAGCGCTGGCATCACCCCCGTTACGCAGGATATCGCGAACAATGGTGGAAGCCACAGAAGTATATTTTGGCTCGCAGGTGAGAAAAATGGTTTCAATCTGGCTATCCAGTTGCCGGTTGGCATCCGCGATCGTTTTTTCATATTCAAAATCACTTACATAGCGAATCCCCCTTAGGATAAACCGGGCCTTGATCTGCCGGCAATAATCGATGGTAAGGCCTTCGTAAGTGGAACATTCCACGGTTGGCTGGTCGGCAAACAGGCTTTTGATCCAGTGCAGCCGCTCGTCGGTGGAAAACATCGGGGTCTTACCCGTATTGGTACCGATCCCTACCACAATCCGGTCAAATAGCGGCAGGGCGCGGGTTATGATATCCACATGTCCCAGCGTTACGGGATCAAAGGTCCCGGGGAATAAACAGATCCTTTGCATAGATCAAATATAGGGGAATTAATTTGGCCGGTTCGAGAGAAGGTAAAGTACAGCCATCCGTACGGCCACTCCGTTTTCTACCTGTTGCAATACCAGCGATTGGTTCCCATCGGCCACATCGCTGTCCAGTTCCACGCCCCGGTTGATGGGTCCCGGGTGCATGATTATAATGGGTTTGGGCAGGCTCTCCAGCAACCTTCTGTTGATGCCATAGGCCAGGCTGTATTCCCGGAGGGAGGAAAAAAGTACCTGGTTCTGCCGCTCTAATTGAATCCTGAGCACGTTGGCCACATCGCACCATTCAAGGGCCTTTCGCAAATTGTATTCAACCCGGATTCCAAAGGTTTCGGTCATGTATTTGGGGATCAGGGTGGGTGGGCCGCATACAATCACTTCCGCCCCCATTTTGCGGAGCAGGTAGATATTGCTCTGGGCCACCCTGCTGTGCATAATATCTCCGATAATGGCCACCTTAACGCCTTCAAGGGTACCCATTTTCTCCCGGATCGACAAGGCATCGAGCAGCGCCTGGGTGGGGTGTTCATTGATCCCGTCACCAGCATTGATCACCGCTGCCGGAATATGCCGGGCTAGAAAATGCGGGGCGCCACTGGCGCTGTGCCGCATCACCACCATGTCCACTTTCATCGACAGGATATTGTTCACCGTATCCAGCAGGGTTTCTCCTTTGGATACCGAAGAACCAGAAGCGGAGAAATTGATGGTATCGGCTGATAACCTCTTTTCAGCCAGCTCAAAGGAAATGCGGGTGCGGGTCGAATTCTCGTAAAACAAGTTCACAATGGTGACATCCCGCAGCGAGGGGACTTTCTTAATCGGTCGCTGTAAAACTTCCTTGAATTGCTCGGCTGTCTGTAAAATGGTTTGGATATCTTCCCTGGTAAGATCTTTAATGCCCAGCAGGTGTTTGGTAGAAAGGCTCATTAAAAAGCGAAGATAGGGCAAAAATCAATTTCTCCGGCTGGCTTTCCTATCGTAGCAGTTAAAAACCCTGAAAACCCTGTTAGTCGAGGATGTCAACTTCTTCTTTTCCTTCTTTTTCCTTCCAATGAACAATCACTTTTTGGGTAATTAATGAATCAATCGCCTTGCCGGTATAATCGGGATGAATGGGAAGCTGGCGGCTAAAGCGGCGATCGATCAATACGCATAGCTCCACTTTGGCCGGGCGGCCAAAATCCAGCAAGGCATCCAGGGCCGCGCGGATGGTGCGTCCGGTGTGAAGGACATCATCCATCAGGATGACCGTTTTATTTTCTATGGAAAAAGGGATATCCGTATGATTGGGTACATGAATCTCTTTCCGGATATCATCGCGGTAAAAGGTGATATCCAGTTTTCCGTAGGGTATATTTTTACCAGGGTATTGTTTACGGATGATCTGTACGATGCGGTCGCTAAAATAAATCCCGCGGGGTTGCAGGCCTATCAAAACAAGTTGTTCCGGGTTGGTATAATTCTCCAGAATCTGGTGGCCCAGGCGCCGGATGGTCAGGTCCAATTGCTGCTCATTCAGGATGGTCTTCACGCGTAAATTTTGCTAAAATTAGCACGAAGGGCATCAAATTCAAAATCAATCACATGCGGCCTCTTGCGGTTCTGGCTTCATATTTGCAATTTTACAGCGCCGGTTCAAAATCAATATTTATGAAAAAGAAGTCGATCAAGGCCTTAAAGATCACAGGAATTATTTTGGGAGCATTGTTGCTACTCGCGTTTACGGCCCCTTTTATTTTCAAAAAGAAAATCCTCAACCTCGCCAAGAAAGAGATCAACCAGGGGTTAACCGCCGTGGTGGATTTCAAAGACCTTGAAATCTCCTTTTTCAAGAAATTCCCCCAGGTGTCCGTTCAATTGCTTGACCTCTCTGTTGTGGGTAAGGGTCATTTTGAAGGCGATACCCTCCTGTTTGCCCCAAAAACAGGTGTCGCGGTTAATCTTTTCAGTTTTATAAAAGGGTCTGATATGAAGATCCGGTCGCTGGAATTGGATGCCCCCCGTATTCAATTGCTGGTTGACAGTGCAGGGCGGGCTAACTGGGATATAACCCAACCAGATACCATGGCCACCAGCCCGGATTCGGCCGGCTCCTCCTTCAAGGTAAACCTCGAGGAATATGCGATCAACAATGCCTACCTATTGTATGACGATGCTTCCTCGGCCATGCGCGCTGAAGTTTCCGGTCTTGATCATTCGGGTAGCGGTGACCTGATGGCAGAAGAATTCATCCTGAAAACAAAGACGGATGCGCAAAAGGTTTCCTTTACCTATGAGGGTATCCCCTATCTGGCCGGTAACGAAGCCCATATCACCAGCGATATCCAGGCCAATATGACCACCGGGAAATACAGTTTTGCAGATGCCCTGGTGAAAGTGAACAACCTGGAGATAAAGACGGATGGTTTCTTTCAACTGGAAACGGATAGTTCCTATTTAATGGATATCCGGTTTAATGCGCCTTCCACTGCTTTTAAGGACCTGCTTTCACTGGTTCCGGCTATTTATACAGAAGACTTTAAATCCATCAAAACAGGAGGCTCTGCTTTGTTTAAGGGGTTTGTGAAGGGTCGGTACAGTCCTGCAGAAATGCCGGCCTATGAGGTAAAAGCGGAAGTGAAAGACGGGTTCTTCCAATACCCCGACTTGCCAAAACCGGTGTCTGACATACAACTTGCTTTGCTGGCCTCCAATCCCGATGGCCAACCGGATAACGCAGTACTGGATATTTCAAAAGGGCACCTGAAGATGGATGAACAACCCGTGGATTTTAAATTGCTTTTCAAAAACCCTGAAACCACACAATACTTGGATGCGCTTGTAAAAGGGCGCATTGACCTGGCTACAATATCCAGGTACATAAAACTTCCCGCAAAAACCCAGCTTTCAGGCATGCTTGATGCGGATCTGTTTGCCAAAGGAAGTATGAAAGCCCTGGAAAGCCAAAAAGGGGATTTTTCCGCAGGCGGATATTTTGACCTTCGCAACCTTTTCTATGCCTCGCCTGACCTGGAAAAACCGGTTAAAAACGGCAATATCCACGCTGAGATCAATAACCGCTCAGGTATTGCCGATGAGACCCGGGTGGAAATACCAAAGGGGCATGTGGAATATGGAAATGACCCCTTTGATTTTTCGGTGAGCTTAAGCAAACCGGTATCCGTAATGACCCTGGCGGGTGAAGTAGCCGGACGATACATGAATACCGGTTTTCAGGCCAAAGGAAACCTGGATAATGTTCAGGGATACCTGATGAAAAAAGGGATCATGAAAGGCTTGGTCCAAATCAGTGCGGATAAAATTAACCTGAATGACTGGATGGGCTCCAGCCCTTCTGCTGACTCCACCCCTGGCACCTCCAACTCAGGGCCCTTCCTGGTACCATCGGGCATTGATCTTGTGCTCCAGGCAAAGGCCGACCAGGTGCGCTATGACAAAGTGGATTATGAAAACATTAGCGGAACCCTGGCTATTGCCAATGAAACCGTCACCCTGAAGGATGTTTATACCCAGGCACTTGGCGGGGATATTACTTTTAATGGTTCCTATTCAACCCGGGATAACAAAAAAGACCCGGCCATTTCCATCGATTATGACATTAACAAAGTAGATGCCCAGAAAGCCTTCTTTGCTTTTAATACGGTTCAAAAACTTATGCCCATTGGACAGTTTATCGGTGGTTCCCTGTCATCAGAGTTCAATATGACAGGCAGCCTGGACGATAACATGATGCCCCTTTTCAACACCCTCACCGGTAAAGGGAATTTCTTGTTGCTAAATGGGTTTCTGAGCAAGTTCAAACCCCTGGAAAAACTGGCGAGTACACTACAAATCGATCAACTGAAAGAGATCAGTGTAAAGGACATTAAAAATTATATCGAATTTGCCAATGGCAAAGTTTTGGTAAAACCCTTTACAGTAAAAGTTAAGGACATTGAAATGGAAATTGGCGGTCTTCATGGCATTGACCAGTCGATCGATTACATCATTCAAATGAAAGTACCCCGGAAATACCTGGGAACACAGGCCAATTCGCTGGTAAACGACCTGGCTGCCAAAGCAACCGCCAAAGGCATCCCGGTTCAATTGGGAGAGACCGTGAATCTGTTGGTAAAAATGGGGGGAAGTATTACAAACCCTACCCTTAAGACAGAATTGAAAGAGGCCGCGGGAAATGCAGCCGATGAACTTAAGAACCAGGCAGTGGCCTTTGCCAAAGAAAAAGCCGATAGCGCCAAAGCCGCCATCAGGGATTCGGCCAACGCCCTTAAAAAAGAAATTACCCAGGATATAAAGAAAGAACTGCAGAATGAACTGAAGAATAAACTTTTTGGAAAGGATACTGAAGCCGTTAAAGATAACGCCTCCGGAAAACAACTGTAGTATTCACAAAAGAAATCGGAACAGAAGGTAAAAAATACCCTGGATAAATTACTTAACCGGAAGAAGCAAGCCCCACCTGATACAGCCAAAGGGAACAACTAAGAACACAAAAGGCTAACATTAAATTCCTGTTAGCCTTTTTCATTTATTTAATTTCCATCCACTTACTCTGCTGCCATAAACGGATAACGGTAATCCGTTGGGGGATTAAAGGTTTCCTTGATCGTGCGGGCGCTAAGCCAACGGTAAAGGTTCAGGATGGATCCTGCTTTATCATTGGTACCACTGGCCCTGGCTCCGCCAAAAGGTTGTTGACCAACCACGGCGCCGGTGGGTTTATCATTGATGTAAAAATTACCGGCCGCGTTTCGCAATTTTGTGGTTGCCAGTTCTACGGCCTGCCGATCCTGCGAGATGACAGCCCCAGTAAGCGCATAGGGTGAGGTGGAATCCAACAGGTCAAGTGTTTTTTCAAATTCATTCTCCGGGTAAACATAGACGGTGAGTACGGGGCCGAAAATCTCTTCGCACATGGTTACATACTTAGGATCTTTGGCTTCAATTATAGTGGGTTGAATATACCAGCCTTTTGAACTGTCGCAACCCCCCCCTGCCCATATCTCCGCCTGCGGGTCTTTCCGTGCATTGTCGATATAGCGTTTGATATTGTTGAAGCTTTTTTCATCGATCACTGCATTGATGAAATTGGAGAAATCTTCCACGGTTCCTATCTTAAAGCTATTTACTCCATCAATGAGTTTTTGTTTTACTTCTCCGGCCATGTTGGAGGGGATATAGGCCCGGGAGGCGGCGGAACATTTTTGTCCCTGGTATTCAAAGGCGCCCCGTAAAAGGGCTGTTACAACGGCATCTACATTCGCGGAACGATGCGCGATCACAAAATCCTTTCCACCTGTTTCCCCAACAATACGGGGGTAGGATTTGTAATTTGCCATGTTCTTACCAATGGTTTCCCACATGTTATTGAACACCCCGGTTGAACCTGTAAAGTGCACGCCGGCAAAATCACGGTGGTTAAAGCAAACTTTTCCAATGGTAGGTCCATCCACATAGATCAGGTTGATAACGCCGTCAGGTAACCCGGCTTCGCGCAGTATCCGCATGGTCATTTGCGCCGCATAAACCTGGGTATTGGCGGGTTTCCAAACCACCACATTGCCACACATGGCGGCAGAAGTAGGCAGGTTTCCACCAATGGCCGTAAAATTAAACGGCGTAACGGCCAGCACAAAACCTTCAAGTGGTCGATACTCCATCCGGTTGTGCATGCCTGGTCCGCTGATGGGCTGCTGACGATAAATCTCATCCAGGAAATGCACATTGAACCGGAGAAAATCAATCAGCTCACAGGCCGAATCGATCTCCGCCTGAAAGGCATTTTTACTCTGTCCCAGCATGGTGGTACCGTTCATATAAGGACGGTACTTGGTGGCTATCAGGTCGGCAGCTTTTAAGAAAATATTGGCCCGGTTCTCCCAACTCATTGCCGCCCATGATTCTCTGGCTGCAAGAGCAGCCTCAATGGCCTTATGCACATGGCTTTCGTCACCGGCATGAAAATGACCCAGTGTATGACTGGTTTCATGTGGGGGGTGCATGGCCACTTTTTTACCGGTTCGTACCTCTTCTCCACCAATATACATGGGCACATCGATGGTTTGACCTTTTAATTCAGCCAATACTTCCTTCAATCTATTTCGCTCAGGTGTTCCGGGAGCATAGGTAAGTACAGGTTCATTGACTGGCATCGGGTAGTTGAAGTTTCCAATACTCATCTTTCTTCTTTTTAATAATACAAAAGACAATTTTATTAATTACCCGGCGAATGCAATGATAACCATTGCGAGCGCCGCGTGAAACTATGATTCGGCGGACTGCATCAGGTATGCTTTGATAAAACCATCCAACTCTCCATCCATTACCGGCTGGATATTACCTGTCTCAAAATCGGTGCGGTGGTCCTTGATCATCTTATAGGGATGGAACACATAACTCCGGATCTGGCTGCCCCACTCGATTTTTCGTTTGTTGGCATTGGTCGCGTTCTTTAATTCCTCCCTTCTCCGCAGTTCTTCCTCATACAACCGGCTTTTTAACATCTGCATGGCTTTTTCCCGGTTGCCCAACTGTGTTCTTTCCGTTTGGCACACAACCACGATACCTGTTGGCAGGTGGGTAAGCAATACTTTGGTCTCCACCTTGTTTACGTTCTGTCCCCCGGCACCACCGCTTCGGGCTGTTTCCATCTTTACTTCACTATCCTTGACCTCGATATTGATGGTATCATCCACCAGCGGGTACACGAAGACAGAAGCAAAGGAAGTATGACGCCGGGCATTGGAATCATAGGGAGAGATACGCACCAGCCGGTGAACCCCGCTTTCGGCCTTCAGGAAACCATAGGCAAATGGCCCTTCAAACTGAAGTGTGCAGGTTTTAATACCCGCGCCATCTCCCCAAACCCAATCAAGTTCGGTTACTTTCCAGCCCTGTTTCTCTCCATACATTCGGTACATGCGGGCCAGCATTTCAGCCCAATCCTGGCTCTCTGTACCCCCTGCGCCACTGTTGATCTGCAACACGGCCGGGAGTTCGTCTTCAGGGGTGTTGAGGGTGCCCTTGAATTCCGCGTCATCCACACTGGTTGACGCTTTTTCAAAAGCTTCCCGGGCCTCTTCTTCAGTGGCCTCACCTTCTTTCCAAAACTCGAATAGCACGGCAAAATCCTCTATGGAAGAGGCTGTAGATTCATAGAGCTTTACCCAGTACTCATTGTTCTGGATGCTCTTCATGATTTCGGTGGCTCGCTTATTGTCATCCCAGAAGCCGGGACTTAGCGATAGTTGTTTTTCGTGGGCGATTTTCTGTTGACGGTTCTCGACGTCAAAGAAACCTCCTTATCCCGTCAAGACGGGACCGCAATTCCTTCAATTTTTCTGTTGTCATAGCGGCGAAGATAGGAAGAATTCACCATTCACCATCCACCAATCACATCGCATACAACTGCCTCATCCTCGTACTAAAATCACTCATGATCTGGCGGGTGAGTTCCCGGTAAAGATCATCATAGGTGGGCGGGTTTTTAAAAGTGCCGTTGATAATGGCTTTATCTTTCTCGGAAAGCGCCCTGGAATCGCCGGTAAAGTTCCCGATCTGGTTTTCCCAGGTATATTTAGCCGGAAACCGGTCGGTAAAAATGATCCTTCTGGTTTCCGCGTCAGTTACACGGCATCCCATCACAGAACGGGCTTCCATGATTTGTCGTTCCACATTAACGGTTGCGTACACCGTTTGTTTATACACTGAATCCTTTGGGCCTTTAACAGTAACCTCTTTGGAAACGGTATAAGAATATTTATTGGAGGAAGGGCTGCCAAACCAGATATCGGTCATCATCAGGTCCATGAACTGATCTACCTGTACATCCTTAAGTGCCGAACTATACTCGTTATAAAAAACATGATAGGTATCGTCTCCAATATTGTTCAGTGTGCGAAGCATCTCATTGTCCAGGTAAGCGCCATTGACAGTATAAAACCCAAACTGCTGGTTAATATTATTCACAGCTACCCTGGTAAGGGCCATGTCAAGGGCCTCCTCTTTTCTTTCCACCACATCCTTGTAGCCGGGTGAATAGCTATCGGCATCGCTGAATTCCTCATAGGCTTTTTGGGCGTTCTTCTTTCCACCGCGACTCATAAAATCGACCCCACGCTCATAATGCAGGCTGGCCGCGTTGAGGGCGGCTTCCTCCAGTTCAGTGGAATAATTTTCCGCCCTTATCAGGTTAAAGGCCCCGGGGGTTGACTGAACAGCCTCGTACATCCGTTGCAAAGCCAGGTAGGAGGAATAGATCGCATCCAGCTTCTGGATATTGTTCGCGCTGCCATTCCTGGAACTGTTGATCTGGCTAAGGTAGATCCGGCTGGCGGAAGCATAGGCATCCGGCAACACAGACTGGGCCTTGTTATTGGAGGGGTTCTTTTTCAGGTCGTCAATGGCTGAATAAAAGGCTTTTTCATATTCCCCATGCTCATACAGTTTCCGGGTCGATTTGCAGGCTATCAATAAAAGAAAGGGTAAAACAAGCAGGAGGAGGCTTGATCTTTTCATAAAATGTGGATTGTGAAATAAAAATAGATACAATTTTCGGAAATTGGTAGCTTTAAGGGCACTTAAAGTCCTGTAAACGATAAAACTGTAGCTTATGCCCATGCAAAGCCCGGTGGCGGATTCAGTGGATTCCTATATTGCCGGCTTCCCAGCCCCCACCCAAAAACTATTAACGCAACTACGCAAGACCATCAAGGCTGCTGCGCCAAAGGCAGAGGAAGGCATAAGCTATATGATGCCAGCCTATAAACTGGCCGGGCCATTGGTTTATTTTGGCGGATATAAAAATCATATCGGTTTTTACCCCGGAACGGCAGGCATCGAGGCTTTTTTCAAGGAGGTGAAGGAATTCAATTTCTCCAAAGGGACAATCCAGTTTCCCCTGGACAAACCCCTTCCCCTTGAATTGGTGACGAAAATTGTAAAGTTCAGAATCCGGCAAAATGAAGAAAAGGCCGCCTTAAAGAAAAAGAAGAAATAATCTGAGATCACCGAAAAAGAGAATTCTGTATTCATGAGGTTTAAAATCGCGTCCCTTAATTCAGGAAGTAACGGAAATTGCTATTATGTGGGGCATGATGATGCCGCCGTGTTGGTTGATGCCGGGATCAGTTGCCGCGAAATCGAAAAACGGATGGGCCAACTGGGGCTGGATATGGGGGTTGTCAGGGCCGTTTTTATCTCCCATGAACATACCGACCATATCAGCGGGGTAACCGTGCTTTCCAAGAAACACCAATTACCGGTTTACATTACGGAAGGCACCCAGCGATCGGGGCGATTGACCCTGGACCCTACCCTCACCTTCCGGTTCCGCAACGAAGAGCCGGTTGACATTGGGGGGCTGCAGGTACTTCCCTTTCGAAAATACCATGATGCCATCGACCCACATAGTTTTGTGGTTTCATTTAAAGGAAGTCATGTTGGTGTCTTTACAGATATTGGGCAAACCTGCGAACAGGTGACTCATTATTTCAGCCAATGCCAGGCCGTTTTTCTGGAATCGAATTATGATGAGGATATGCTGATGAACGGTTCATATCCCCGTCACCTCAAGAAAAGGATCTCGGATGGAGAAGGCCACCTCTCCAATGAGGAGGCACTCACCCTTTTCAAAAAAAACAGACACCCGGACATGCAGCACCTGGTTCTCTCCCACCTCTCGCAAAACAACAATGACCCCAAATTGGTGGAACAGGTTTTTCAACCGCATATGGGTGACATTAACCTGCATATTGCCTCCCGGTATGGACCCAGTCCTGTATTTGAACTACCAGTATTGGATGCCTCCTCCCTTTCAGTGTACAAACCCTATCGAAAACCCGACCAGTTATCCTTGTTCTGAGATCGGGAATTATTCAATAAATTGCCTGTACCAAAAACGCATTGTTATGCCCCAATCACGCAGGGAGTTTCTCCGTCATGGTTCCTTTCTATCCGCCGGAACCCTTTTATCCTTCAAATATTTGACAGCAACGAAAGGAATACAAACCCCCGAACTGGTCGGTATTCAATTGTACTCCGTGCGGGATGATATGCACAAGGATCCCCTGGCTACTCTTACTCAACTGGCTTCCATGGGATACAAATACCTGGAACATGCCAATTATGTAAACCGAAAATTCTACGGTTATTCCCCATCGGAATTCAGGAAACTGCTGGATGGAATGGGTATGAAAATGCCCAGTGGTCACACGGTCTTAAGAGCAAGCCACTGGAACGAAAGCACAAAGGACTTCACAGATGAATGGAAATACACCGTGGAAGACGCCGCGGTCATGGGCCAGCAATATGTGATCAGCCCGGCCCTGGAACAGGAACAACGCAAGGATTATGATTCCCTGTTACATTTCATGGACATTTTTAATAAAAGCGGTGAATTATGCCAGAAGGCCGGCATGAAATTCGGCTATCATAACCACGATTTTGAGTTTAGTCAGCTACTAAACGGAAAATCGATGTACGAGCTGATTCTCGATAATACCGATCCCCAATATGTGATCCAACAATTGGATACCGGGAACCTGTACAATGGCGGCGCCAAGGCCATGGACATTGTTAAAAAATACCCGGGTCGTTTCCAATCCCTGCATGTTAAGGATGAAATAGCAGCACCCGGCGGACATGAAAAATATGAAAGCTGTGTATTGGGCAAAGGGATCGTCAACCTGAAAGAAGTCCTGGACATGGTGCGGAAAACCACCAAAAACGTTCATTACATCATTGAACAGGAATCCTATCAGGGAAAGGCCCCGCTAGACTGTGCACGGGAAGACCTTGCCGTCATGAAAAAATGGGGATACGAAAAATAACCTTAGACCCTGATTGAATCATAAACCACCACTTTTGTCCAGAGTGGTGAGCAATTCTTTACAAATTCCAGGTGAAGCGGGTCAACCTGGTAAGCATCCTGACCTTCCTTGTCATCAAATACGATCAGCCAGGATACGGAATAACTTGAATCCACCACACTCCGCTCAGAAGGGACCGGTAATCCGATATGAAACTGCCGAATGGACTTAGCTGCCGTGAGTTTCCGCATGCCTTCAATCAAGGTCTGTTTGTCTTTTTCCGAGGAAGGATCTTTTAACCAGATATAAACCTGGTGCACAAAGGCATGCTCCAATTCCTTGGATTCGGGTTTTGGCGACAAGGCCATGACCGGCGCGGCAAGCGCCACTTTTCCGGAGTCAGATAAAAAACGACGACGGGAAATTGATGCCATATATTGTTGGTTTGGTTTAATCTCCTACTTCAACCACTGTCCAAACCGCTTTTCGCCGGTTCCAAAGGATACTGTAATCCTTTCCATGCAGAAGTTTGAACACCCGGTACCCATTGTAATAAGGCAGCCGGAGCCATCCATAATTGTACACTTCGAATTTAAACACAAAAGGCTGACCTTGTTTGATCTCAGCCGCCTGGTATTTCTTCCCATCATCACTGAGGTACACGGTTTCATTCTTATTGCTTTGGATAGTGAGGTAAATCCAACTGGGATCGCTGGCTGGCGGGGTCGATGGCGTGGAAGATCCCTGTCCGGGATTATTGGTACCTGATCCGGCACCAGTTCCGCTTCCCGAACCTGCACCCGTCCCTGTACCCGAACCGGAGGATGGGTTGGACCCACCACCACTCGTGGGGATACTGTTGGCCTTTCCGGCATTCCATCCTCTCGTGATGGCGTCCAGACGGTCCTTTTTGGCAGGATGTGTAGCGCTGGCTTTATCTGACCCAATGGCTGACATGGCGGCAATGGACTGATCCAGTGTTGCCCCCAGTTTTGCCATGATATACCCTGAAAAGGCGTCTGCTTCAATTTCCCTGGGAGGGGTGCTGCCCTGACTGGATACCACATGATTATAGTAATGATGCCCCATTTCGTGGGCCAGGATACTGATGGAGGCCCATTTGGTGGCGGCATACTCATCTATATCTTCCAAAAAGTTGTTATCATATACAATCCAGCGAACCCCGTTGAGAATGGTGGCGTAAGCGTTCTGGATACCATTTGATTCCTTGACACTAAAATTCTCCTTCCATTTGATCGAATCCAGCATATTGCGGATAATGGTCTTTGCCTCATACACTGAAGCAAACCTGGTTTTTAGCAATGATCGGGGTGGTATTTTATACCCGCAACCCGTTAATTTCTGAGCTTCAGAAATTATCGGCGAGGCCAACAGGAACAACAGGATCAATGGCAGGAAGCATTTTCTCATATCATAGAATTATGTAATAAAAATACGGAGGTTTTAGCACAAAAAAGTCCTCCCCTTTCGGGGAGGACCATCACATGATTGCTGCTATCTGGTTAGGGTAATGTTATTATTTTCTGGTCGAGATCGTTATTCCACAACAGCAAAGCTTTATTGTCACAATCGCCATTGCTGGGGAACCCGTAATCGAGTTTAAACACCCGGTCATTGATCTTGATCTTGAGTGTGCCCTCTGATATCCAGGGACAATTAACCTTTTTGATCAAGGGGTCGATGATGTTCAACACCACTTCCCGGCCATTATTATAAACTGTTTTTGATCTTCCTTCTATGCTGTACACATCATCACGGATGCTGCGGGTATCCATGCCTCCGATCTGGGTAACCACTTTGGCTCCTTCAAACTTAAATCCACGTCCGCTGGGCAGGGTAAACGCTCCGTTCTCTACGGATATGCTGTACTTGTGTACCCCGTTTTCCTTCATATTCGTATAAGTGATGGTTCCTTCCAGATGGGCACGGTTCAGATAAAAATCACGGAAGGTCAGGGTGACTACGGCACCGGGTTGACGAACAGGGGCTGAGAAATTCAGCACCAGGGCACCACGGCGGAATTTTCCATCAGGTCCAAGACAGCCATCTCCAAAATCAATCACTACCTGTTTTGGGTAAGTGGAATCATTCGGGGTGACGGTGATCTGCGCGCATTGGCCTATACGCAAACGCAATTCCAGGAAAAGCCAAAGACGTCCATTACTATTGGCTTCACGGGCATTGGTTTCTTCGTCAGCCGCTGACAATGCAATGTCATTGACATCATCAAAGCTGGCATCGGCCGACATGCTTTCGTCAGAATAAGTAACCGCTTCTTCTGCCGTTAAGGACTCACTGGT
>JAYRZH010000018.1:0-42655 GCA_041916555.1 Chitinophagaceae bacterium
ATTCCTCTTCTTTTACCAATAATCCATCTTCCCTAAGTTTCTCCACTGCGGCTTTTCTGGCTTTGAACCGGTCCATGCCCACAAAGACCTGGGCTGCTTCGCTAAGGGTACCATCCTCGTTGAGGGTATCGATCACCGGGAGGTTGTATTTCAACCCCAGGTTATAGTCATTGATATCATGGGCCGGGGTCACCTTTAAGGCACCAGTTCCAAAATCCAGGGATACGTATTCATCAAATACCACGGGAACCGGACGGTTTACAAGGGGAACCAGTACTTTTTTGCCCTTGAGGTGAGTATATCGAGGATCGGCCGGGTTCACACATACACCCGTGTCTCCCATGATTGTTTCAGGACGCTGGGTGGCTACGGTGATATATTCGGTAGAAAGGCGGACAGGGTTCGCCGTTTCATCCTCCACCACAAAATATTTTACATAATAAAGTTTACCCGTAACATCCTTGTATTCTACTTCCTCATCACTAAGGGCTGTTTTGGCATCGGGGTCCCAGTTGATCATTCGGGCGCCACGATAGATCAGCCCTTTTTCATAGAGATCGACAAAAACCTTGATGACCGCTTCGTAGTAATGGTCATCCATGGTGAAGTTCACCCGGTTCCAGTCAACACTGCAACCCAGACGTTCGATCTGGTTGTAAATAATGCCGCCATATTTTTCTTTCCATTCAAAGGTATATCGAAGGAATTCTTCCCGGCTCAGGTCGGCCTTCTTAATTCCTTTCTCTTTTTCGAGCATTTGAACCACTTTGGCTTCGGTGGCTATGGAGGCATGGTCAGACCCGGGTACCCAGCAGGCATTGAAGCCGCTCATGCGGGCGCGACGGATCAGGATATCCTGTACAGTTTCATTCAGGGTGTGGCCCATGTGGAGCACACCGGTAACGTTGGGTGGGGGGATGACCACGGTAAAGGGTGGCCGGTTGTCGGGGTGACTTTCAAAGTATTTCTTCTCTTTCCAGCGGGAGGTCCATTTAGATTCTGCGGCCCCTGGTTCAAAATTTTTGCTCAGTTCCATAATGAGCGGCAAATTTACATCTTCTTCCTGACCTCCTCACAGATATAGGTCTCTCCCTTGTGTACTTCTTCAATGGCCCGCAGTATCTCGGAAAAAGGGGAGCTTTTTGTTACATACCCACAGGCTCCATTCTCCATCATGCGCTGGGCATAGGAAGGGTGGGTGTTCATAGACAGCCCGATCACCCTGACAGCGGGGTCGGTCTCCATTAACCGACGCGAGGTTTCAAACCCATCGATCGGGAGCATATTGACATCCACCAGCATGACATGCGGTTTCAGTTGGGTTGCCAGTTGAATGGCATCCAGCCCATTGCCACAATCAGCCACCACGTCAATGTGATGGATATCCTTAAACAGTTGTCTCAGCGATGCCCGAACCATTTCATGATCTTCGACCAGGATGATACGGATGGGGTAACTTTCCATTCTTATTTCATTATATGCCACTCCGGCAAGGCGGTCTAATGACCTTGCAGATTACTATCTGGTTGCAAACACCGACAATAAATACGTATTTCTACTTAATTTAAGCCAGTATTTTTACTAAGAATAATGGATTGATAGCTAGGTTTTTAGGTAATCCCGGATAAGGATTCTGTTGAAAGCAAGGAGTAAAAAGCAAGATTTAAGCAGTAAAATTACTGAAAATCTAAAGTAAAACCACTTGATAATATTACCAAGTAATTTTCCATCTTTTTTTTGAATTGGCAGATTTGGAAAACGGGGATTATTTTGCCGGCCGTCCCGCTATTCTGGCAGAAAGGGGCTAAAAAACTTAATTATGCAAAGACAACTGAATTCCTGGTATAGTCCTTCCCTGAATAAGGAAATGCCAATTGCCACTTATGGTCATTTTGGGTTTGCCTTATTGTTGGTACCCACCGCCTCGGCCGACTATCTGGAGTATGAACGATTTCAATTGATGGACCATGTGCGCCCCTGGGTGGAAGCCGGCAAGGTCAAGATTTACTCCATTGATAGCATCAATAATGAGAGCTGGATGAATAACCAGATGGACCCGCACGACAAAGTGTGGCGGCATAAGCAGTGGAATGATTATGTGTATAACGAAGTAGTTCCATTTATTCGAAACACCAGTAGCCCTGAAACGCCCATTATTACCTGTGGAGCTTCTTTTGGGGCCTTGCACAGCATGAACTTATTTCTGAAACGCCCCGACCTGATCAATGGCGTGATCGCGATGAGCGGGGTGTATGAATTGACCGAATACACAAAAGGTTTCTTTAACGAGGATGTTTATTTCAACAGCCCCATGCACTATATGCCCAACCTGACCGATCATGGAATTCTGGAACAGATCAGGCGGAGCAGCCATATTCATTTACTCACGGGGAGTGGGGATTATGAAGATCCCGGAAGTGCCGGAAGGTTTGCCAGGATATTGTATGACAAGGGCATTTGGTATGAACTGGATGTTTGGGGACGGGAGTGGAAACATGATTGGCCCACCTGGAAAGCCATGCTTCCCCACTACCTGGAGACCCGGTTTTAACCTGAATGTTAAGCGTAAAAATGAGAAAGGTCAGCAGTTTTGCCGACCTTTCTCATTGTAGGCTAATACGGGTGTGGCTAATTTCACCGCGGATTCAAACCGGGTTGATATGCCTACAAAGAATACGGACCTGAATCGCTACGTGATCTGGATAGATCAGCAAAAGGCCCTTATCGGAAAATTCGATGCAGAGGACAAATTCACTTGTGCCTCCCTGAAATCAGGACTTGGACGAAGATCCAGGTTTGAAGGGGAGACCTCTACCAAAACCCGGGTGGGCCCTCAAACCCGAAACCGGAAAGCACAGGTTCAGGAAAAGCAAAATCAGGAGCGCATCGCTTTTTGTTTACAGGTAATCGACCAGTTGGAACAGGTAAGTTCCCTCCTGATACTCGGGCCGGGAGAAATGAAATTCCAGCTGGAAAATCAGCTCAGCGCCATTCCCAAATACCAGATGATCTGGTTTGAAGCCCAGAATGCAGATAAAATGAATGAATCGCAATTAATGGAGGCAGGTAAAAAGCACTGGGTAATAAAGTAGGTTATTAGCTAACCACTTCTTCAATGGTGGCCCCAATTCCCCTTTCGGTAATGGCATCACAAAGCGGCTTAAGCTGGTCGTAACTGTCTTTCTTTACAGCATATTTACCTTGATGATGGATGATGTAGGAGCATTGTTCCGCCTGTTCGTAACTGTGACCGCAAACTTCCACCAGGGTCTCAATCACCCATTCAAAAGTGTTGATCTCATCGTTCCAAACGATCAGGTTATGCGGACCTTCGGTATCGAGCAGCAGTTCGGTTTCCTCAAACGGGGATTGTTTGGTATGTGTATTTTCTCTGGCCATTTTTGGATGTACAAAGGTAAAAAAACAAGGGGCATAGGCAAACATTTGGGGAAGCGGCTTCCGGATTATTGATTATTAATTATTTATTTAAAAAATCAGGGTAAAATTTTGCAGGAAAAGGGTGGAACCTTATCTTTGCCGTCCCAAAAATGGGAGTTTAGCTCAGCTGGTTCAGAGCATCTGCCTTACAAGCAGAGGGTCGGCGGTTCGATCCCGTCAACTCCCACAGAAGAAGCCTCAATATTATTGAGGCTTTTTTATTATCAGGAGTTTATCCGCCGCAGGCGGAATCTGCCTTACGAGCAGAAGGTCGGCGGTTCGATCCCGTCAACTCCCACAGGAAAAAGACTTCCCGCCATGGTTGGTGTTTCCCGGATGGCATCATACTTCTACAGCATTCATGTCTCCCAGGGAACACAAACCATCTAAATATTGCTGGTGTTCCCTGGTGAAGGATGCTTGTTATTGTTCTTAACCAGTCCGGGAAACACCAGCATTGGGGAAATAGGGGAAGGGGAAGGGAATCGATTAATTCGGCGTTACAGCGGGTAGCCTGAAATGCTGGCCATCGAGTACAAATAACTCGTCAACCTCTTCTGTCCAGTATTTTTTTAAGGGAGATTTGGAAAGGATCTTATCAATCTCCGCCCGGTCTTCCGCATTCAGCGTGATCCATACCCGCTGGGTCTCCATGCTCACGGCATATTGCTCAATAACGCCCTTGTTGATAAGAAAATTAATATAGGTGCGATGGGGTGGGACCAGGTTCATGAATTCCTCATCCATCTCAAACCGTATCGTAACCTGGAACTTTTTCATGGGTCTTAGTGTGGTATCACACGGGCTTATTCAACCCTTTTCCTTGTGTGGAACTTACTTGACTCGAACCAGTGACCCCTACTCTGTCAAAGTAATGCTCTGAACCAACTGAGCTAACGTTCCTTGTTTGCAAATATATTATAAAACCCAATCTACTACCTGGTTTTCCCATTCCTCCCGGAATGGTGTCAGGATACGGATATAATTGTCCGTGTACCCCTCCATCATTCCTTCCTTATTGCGGTGCTCAAATAGAACAGGTCTGGTTTGCCCTCCATGCTGCTTCGTGAATTCCTGCATCTTCCGGTATGATAGTTCTCGCAAAATCTTATTGCGCTCATGTCTTACCGCCATGGGTACCACCGGACCCAGTCCTAACGCAAATGTGGCATCCCTTTCCGAATAGGTGAACACATGCAGGTAGGAAATATCCAAATCTGCCAGAAACTGTCGCGTCTCTTCAAATTCTTCTTCCGTCTCCCCGGGAAAACCAACAATCACATCCACCCCAATACAACAATGGGGGATCAACTCCCTGATCCGTGTCACCCGGTCGGCATATAATTCCCTCCGGTAGCGCCGGCGCATCATCCCCAATATTTTATTACTTCCGCTTTGCAGGGGAATATGAAAATGCGGCATAAAACGTTTGCTACCCGCCACTTTTTCTATGATCTCATTGGTCAGCAAATTGGGCTCAATCGATGAAATCCGAAAACGGTCAATCCCTTCCACTTCCTCAAGGGCACAAACCAGGTCATAAAAATTCTCCGGGTACTTTTCATCTCCATCTGGCCCCCTCCCAAAATCTCCCAGGTTCACCCCGGTCAATACGATCTCTTTCACCCCTTTTTCGGCCAATGACCGGGCATTTTCCACTACCCTTGCCACGGTATCACTCCGGCTCTTGCCCCGCGCCATCGGTATGGTGCAAAATGAGCAATTATAATCACAGCCATCCTGGACTTTCAAAAATGTACGGGTGCGGTCATTCAACGAAAAACTGGCATTGAACCCGGTTACTTCCCCCACATCACAGCTACAGATCTTTCCGGAATCACCCTTGGCCAGTTCCCGCAAGTGGGTGGCCAGGTTAAATTTCTCTGCCGCCCCGAGTACCAGGTTTACCCCGGGAATGGCCGCTATCTCCTTGGGTTTTAACTGGGCATAACAGCCGGTGATAACTACCAGGCTTTCCGGTGATCTCCGCTGTATCCGGCGAACGATCTGCCGGCACTCTTTGTCCGCGTTGTCTGTCACCGAACAGGTATTGATCACATACACATCGGCCTGGTCATCAAACTCTTTTTTGGTAAAACCTTCCAATTCCAGCGAACGGGAAAGGGTGGAGGTCTCCGAAAAATTGAGCTTGCAACCCAAGGTGTGAAAAGCGACTGTTTTCGGCGTGGACATAGCCGGCAAAGGTAACACCCAAATCCATACATTTGCCTATGTCGTTAAAGAAATACGCCCCCTACCTGCTTATAGGGTTGCTACTCATTATTCTCCTGGCTGTCAAATGGCTGCAAAGGGAGCCGGCTTCACCTTCACCCACCCCCCGGCCACGCACCACTACCACTAAAGACCCGGCCTCCAACGTTAACCGCGACAAAGGCTTTGACCGTCGGATCTCATTTATAGAATATAGCAACCACGCCCGATGCCGGATGGCCTGCCGGAAGATATCCCAGGCAGAAGTAGAAGAGATCATGCAGGATGGTACCATTAACTACAAAAAAAGCGATCTCCAGAACGCCCGTTGCCCCCGCTATGCCCTTGAAGGGGTTACCCGGGATGACCAGCGTGTACGGATCATTTTCGCCCAATGCAATGAATCCACCACCGTGGTGACGGTGATCGACCTGGAAACGGATTACAAATGCGATTGCCCGGGAGATGATAAAAAATACCAAAACAAGAACTGATGCGTGTGCTTCTTCGTGTCCTGCATGGCCTTTACATAATTTATGCCTTTACCCTTTTCCTGGTCATGCTGCTCATCATCTTTCCCCTGGTGTTGATCGCTTCACTGTTTGGGAAAATCCGCGGCGGCAATATGATCTATCGCATCTGCATGTACTGGGCCGATGCCTGGTACTTTATGATCGGGATCTGGCACCGCAATATTTTTGAAGCCCCGCATGATAAAAACAAACAATACATCTTTGTGGCCAATCATATTTCTTATCTCGACGGTCCTGTATTGGTCAAAACCCTTCGTCAACCCATCCGGGCCCTGGGAAAGATCGAGATGGAGAAAATCCCTTTGTTTGGATTTATTTATTCCTATGCCGTGGTAAAAGTTGATCGGGGCGATGCCGAGCACCGGGCCAAAAGTATCCGCAACCTGAAATCAGTATTGAACAAAGGAATTTCCATCATCATTTTTCCGGAAGGCACTTTCAACATGAAAAATGTACCCCTCCTCCCTTTTTATGATGGTGCTTTCCGTATCGCGATTGAAACCCAAACACCGATCAAGCCGATTCTTTTCCTTGATGCTTATGACCGGATGCACTACCGCTCAGTTTTCTCCCTCAACCCCGGTCGCTCCCGGTCCGTTTTTCTCCCGGAAATTCCCGTAGAAGGGTTGACGATGGATAACCTGGCAGAGCTTAAGGAAAAGGTAAGGGGCATGATGGAGGAAAAACTGCTCGCAGCGGAGGCAACCTGGATCGGAGGGGTATAGGGTTTACCTTGTCGTATTCATGCTCCCTGTGGTAAACTTCCTAAATCCTTAGCTTTGCCCTTTATGCCCGCTCATTACGCCGAGATCATCATCCCCCTGGCTTTGCCAAAGAACTATACCTGGTTGGTTCCCACTTCCATGGAGGAGGTCGTGCGCCCGGGTATTCGGGTGGAAGTCAACCTTGGTCGAAATAAGAAATATGCCGGAATAGTTAAAAGGGTACACCAGGAGAAACCTGAATTCTTTGAACCCAAGGAGATACTGAATGTGTTGGATGGGGAACCGGTGGTTTATGAAAACCAACTCCGGCTCTGGGAATGGATCGCTTCCTATTACATATGCAGCGAGGGCGAGGTCATGGCAGCAGCTCTGCCTTCCCATTTCAAACTAAGCTCAGAAACCATTGTGGTGTTTAACGAAGAATTTGGAGATGATTTTTCCCTGCTGGATCATGATGAATACCTGGTAGCAGAAGCCCTGCTGATCAAAAAGGAATTGTCGATTTCTGAGGTCCAGCAAATACTGGACTCATCCCATGTGTACCCGGTGATCAACCGGCTGATCCTAAAAAAACTCGCGCATGTTTGGGAAGCGCTACGAAACAGTTATAAACCCAAGAAGGAATATTTTGTACTACTGGATAAGGCCTACCAGGATGAAGATAAATTGGCCGATCTGCTAAACAACTGGACCAAGGCGCCCAAACAAATGGAGCTGCTGCTTTCCTACCTGCACCTTGAAAAAACAGAAGGGGAAGTGACCCGTCCCTCCTTGTTAAAAAAATCCGGGGCCAGTGATGCCCAGTTAAAAGGATTGGTTGAAAAAGGCATCCTTCTCATTGAGAAAAGGGAAGTGGACCGTATCCGGTATATGCCCCCTCATGTTCAAATCGATTTTGAACTCTCACCCGCTCAGGCTAAAGCGCTTGAGGAGGTAAAGGATCATTTACAGGATAAGACGGCTTGTCTTCTCCATGGCGTTACCTCCAGTGGTAAAACGCAGATCTATATCAAGCTGATTGAGGAACAGGTTCGACAGGGGAAACAGGTGCTTTACATGTTGCCCGAAATTGCCCTGACCGCCCAGATCATCCGCCGGCTTCAAAAACATTTTGGCGGGCATATTGGGATCTATCATTCCAAATTTAATCAAAATGAACGGGTGGAAATTTGGAATAAGGTAAAATCAGGCGAGTTAAAAGTTGTGTTAGGGGCCAGGTCTTCCTTGTTTCTCCCATACCAGGACCTGGGCTTGATCATTGTGGATGAAGAACATGATTCCTCTTTTAAGCAACAAGAACCCGCCCCCCGTTATCATGGTCGGGATGCCGCACTTTATTTTGCCAGTCTTTATGAGGCAAAAGTCTTATTGGGATCGGCTACTCCTTCCCTGGAAACCTACTACAATGCCCGGCATGGAAAATATGGCCTGGTGGAATTGATGGAACGCTATGGAGATGTTCATTTGCCCCCGATTGAATTCATTGACACCCGACGACTGATGCAAAAGGACAGGAACAAGATCATACTGTCCACACCCCTTCAGGAGGCCATAGCCGAGGTTATCGAACGTGGCAAGCAAGTTATTCTCTTTCAAAACAGAAGAGGGTACTCCCCATTGCAAATATGCATGGCCTGTGGTTGGATTCCCCAATGCCGCTATTGTGATGTATCGCTTACCTTTCACAAACTCACCAATAAACTGATCTGTCACTATTGTGGCACCACCTATCCTCCTGTCAATACCTGTGCCGCCTGTGGCAGCCACCAGTTTATGCAGCGGAATTTTGGTACCGAGAAGATCGAAGAACAATTACAGGAAACCTTTCCCCAGGCGAAAGTGGCCAGGATGGATGTGGATACGGTAAGGGGAAAAAACGCGCATGATAACCTGATCCAACTTTTTGAACAAGGACGGGTGGATATATTGGTAGGAACCCAAATGGTAGTAAAGGGATTGGATTTTGATAATGTGGATCTGGTGGGTGTATTGGATGCCGATGGCTTATTGCATTTTGCTGAGTTCAGGGTCAATGAACGGGCCTTTCAGTTGATGGAGCAGGTTAGCGGCCGGGCCGGACGAAAAGAAGCCACTGGAAAAGTGCTGATCCAAACCATGCAGCCCCAGCATCCCGTACTTCAACTCGTACAACGGCATGATTTCAAGTCATTCTTCGACATGGAAATGAAAGGCCGGGAGCAGTTTCATTACCCGCCCATTTCCCGCTTGATTCATTTGGGGTTCAGGCATAAATTCAAAGAAGTGGTGGATAAAGCCGCAGACTATTTTGCCAATGCCTTAAAATCGAAATATGGTCAGTACCTCGTGGGGCCCGCCGAACCTGTCATTGGCAGGGTGAGAAACCAGTACCTGATGGAATTATTGATCAAACTTCCCCGAGATACCAGATTGATCAGCCAGTGCAAGAAAGATATTCTTGACCAGATCGCGGTCATGCACCAGGAACGGAGCTTCAAGAGCGTAACGGTTGTGCCGGATGTGGACGTGATCTGATTACCAGGATTGGGTATCCTGTGATCGGGTTACCTGTCTGGTTCCCATTCCGCATACGAATCCTGTGTTTCAAACAACACCAGTTTCTTCAGCGAAACTCCTGCCGGTAAAAACTCACTCAATTGCCGGCGGATATACAGCAACAGGTTTTCTGCCGAAGGGTCTGCTTCAAAAATGATGAGGTTGTGCAATGCGAGACAGGCCGGGTTTTGCTCGGTGTACTCTCTTGACAACAGCAGGGAATGGTCCAATACCTGAATAATATTCTCCTGAACGATCTTCTTGATGGTTTTAAAATCAACCAGGATTCCGGGCGCCGGGATATAATCCGCTGGTTCTTTATCAACCCCAATGGTTACATGAAGGGAATAAGTATGACCGTGAATATTCTTACAAGGCCCGTTATATTGGGAAAGTGCATGGGCCATTTCAAAATGAAAGATCTTGGTGAGTCGGATCATGGCTGGGTTTTTCGATCATGAACCTGCAAAGGTTGATATACCAGTTTTGACCGGCATGATCTGTATCAGGATGACCGATGATTATTGTCATCCCGGTTCGGCCAGTGCCGGGGAAACCTTGAATTAACTTTGCAAAACCTATCTGACTTACTTATATGACTGGTAAAAAAGTGGAATTATTAGCTCCCGCCGGCTCCATGGATTGCATTACCGCCGCGATTAATGGTGGAGCGGATGCCATCTATTTTGGGGTGGAGCAATTAAATATGCGCACGCGGTCTTCGGGCGGTTTTGCCGTGGAAGATATCGGGGAAGTGGCCCGGTATTGCCATTCCCACCGTGTGAAAGCCTATATCACCTTGAACACGGTGATGTATGATCATGACATGCGGCTGCTGCAACTGATCTTAAAAGAAGTCAGGCAACATGGCATTGATGCCGTCATCGCCTCCGATGTGGCCGTATTTCAACAATGCCTGGAATTAGGTATTCCGGTTCATATATCCACCCAGGCCAATATCAGCAACCTGGCTGCCGTGGAGTTTTATGCCCGGTTTGCCGAACTTGTCGTACTGGCAAGGGAACTCACCCTGCAACAGATCAGCCAGATTACAACAGAAATAAAGCGGAAAGATATCCGGGGGATTTCCGGCGAACGGATGAAAGTGGAGATGTTTGTACACGGAGCGCTTTGTATGGCTGTTTCGGGGAAATGTTACCTCAGCCTGCATTCCCAAATGGCATCTGCCAACCGGGGTGCCTGTGTTCAAAATTGCCGTCGCCCTTATAAAGTGGCCGATGCGGAAACCGGCGAGGAGTTGGTGATCGATAATGAATACATCATGTCCCCCAAGGACCTTTGCACCATTGGCGTATTGGACCAGGTACTGGCCAGTGGGGTGGATGTATTGAAAATAGAAGGTCGGAGCAAAGGGGCAGATTATGTGTATGAAACAACCCGTTGTTACCGGGAAGCGCTTACCGCCATTGAAGAAGGACATTTTACCCCTGACAGAATTGAAGGCTGGCTTACACGACTTTCCGCCATTTATAACCGTGGGTTCTGGGAAGGGTATTACCTGGGTCATTCGCTGGGTGAATGGACAAAGACCCCTGGTTCAATCGCCACCGAGCGGAAAACCTACATAGCCAAGGGGGTGAAATATTATGGCAAGATAGGGGTGGGTGAATTTGATGTAGAAACCGGTAGCCTGGAGCCCGGTGATGTGGTCATGATTATAGGAAATGCGCATGGCATGGTGAAGCTTACCTTGGATCCCCTGGTGGTGAATGGCAAAAAGGCCACAAAGGCAATCAAAGGCGATAAGATCACGGTTCCCGTGATGACCAAAGTGGCACCAGGTGATAAACTGTATAAAGTAACCACCGCTGATGCCTAAGCTTATCCAATACCGGGATAAGTGCATTGGTTGCGGGGTTTGTCACCAATGGCAACCGGATTGGTGGCGGATGTCGCGAAAGGATGGGAAAGCGACCCTGGTAAAAGGAATCAAAAAGAATCAAACCTATGTACGGGAGATCGATCCCGGTGAAGAGGAACTGGCAAAAAAAGTGGTACGGGATTGTCCCGTACGAATCATAAAATGGGTATGAACAAGGATATTGCTCAATTCATCAAAAAACAGAAGACTGCAACGGTCTGCACCGTGGATGCCAAAGGAAACCCTTATTGTTTCAGTTGTTATTATGCTTTTGACGAAGAAAATGGCGTGCTGATCTATAAGACCCATTCCGACTCCCATCACTATGGCATGATGCGACAGAAATACGAGGTAGCCGGAACCATTCTCCCCAACCGGGCCGACCCGGTGATAGTCAGGGGCATTCAATTTGAAGGGGTTGTTGCAGACAAAGACGATCCGATTGCTTCACATGCCTCCAGGGATTATCACCTGCGGTTTCCCTTTGCCCTGGCCATGGGTGGAGAGATCTGGGTCATTCGACTCCAGCATATCAAAATGACCGATAGCAGCAAGGGATTTGGGACCAAGATCGAATGGAACCGGGAATGAACGCGCCGTTTTGACCAGATTGATAATCTCAATCCGGATATTGCATTATTTCCTCACCTTTGTTGTATGGATATCCGGGAAAATATTTCCTTAAGACCTTACAATACCTTCCGGGTGGAGGCGAAAGCAAGGTATTTTAGTCCGTTCAAGAATTTGGATGACCTGGAATTGTTGCTTGATCAGGTAAGCAAAACCACAGCAAGAAAAATATTGGTTTGGGGTGGAGGAAGTAATATGTTACTGACCCAGGATTTTGACGGATGGGTCATGAAGAACGAATGCCGGGGTATTGATATCGTTCATGAAGACCGTGACCATATTTATGTTAAAGCCGGGGCTGGAGAAAACTGGCATGGGTTTGTTCAGTATTGCACATCAAGAAACTGGGCCGGGCTTGAAAACCTCTCTCTTATCCCGGGTACTGTAGGGGCAGCCCCGATCCAGAATATCGGCGCCTACGGAGTTGAACTGAGAGATACTTTTCTTGATCTTGAAGCCTATCACCTGGAGGATCATAAGTTATATACTTTCACTAATTCAGATTGCGAGTTTGGGTACCGGGATAGTGTTTTTAAAAGAGACCTAAAGGGAAAGCTCGCAATACTCAGTGTTACATTCCAGTTAAAAAAGAAACCAGTCTATCATACCAGTTATGGGGCCATAATCCAGGAACTGGAGAAGATGGGGGTTAAAGATTTATCTATACAATCGATCAGTGAAGCGGTTATACGCATCCGGCAGTCCAAACTACCAGACCCACAGGTTATCGGTAATGCCGGCAGCTTCTTTAAAAACCCCGAAGTGGAAACTTCCAGGTATGAGGCATTAAAAATTGCCTACCCATCGATGGTCGGTTATCCGGCAGGGGAAGGATATGTTAAACTGGCCGCCGGTTGGTTAATTGAACAATGCGGATGGAAGGGTTTTCGTAAGGGAGATGCCGGTTGTCACGAAAAACAAGCGCTTGTCCTTGTAAATTATGGAAATGCCAGCGGGAAAGAGATTTTTGCCTTAAGTGAAGAGATACTTCAATCTGTCCAGGAAAAATTTGGTGTTGCTTTGGAGCGGGAAGTAAATATTCTTTAACATTTGTGAAACAGCGGATTTAATTTATATCTTGTCATTCCAAAAAACAACTTTTATGAAAAAGATCTTGTTAGCCTTATCGTTCTTAACAGTAGGATTTATCTCCAGTCAGGCCCAATCCATGTATTTTGAATTGGGTGGTCCCGGATTAGCTTCTATTAACTTTGATACCCGCTTTGCCAAAGAAGATGGTGGATTTGGTGGCCGTGTCGGTGTGGGTGGTTTTAGCGTGGGTACCAGCGGCGACCGTGTAGGGGTTGTATTCATTCCCATTGGTGTAAACTACCTGATGGGCCGCGATGGAAAAAATTATTTTGAATTAGGTGGTGGTATCACCCCGGTTATCGCTTCTTCTTCCAACACTTCGGATGGTGATTTTACCTCCACATTTGGTCACGTTTCCTTTGGCTATCGCATGCAGCCTGCTGATGGTGGGTTTACATTCCGCGCCTTTATCAGCCCCGTTTTTGGAAAAGGTTATTTCATCCCTTATTATGGTGGTGTTTCCTTTGGGTATAAGTTTGGTGGTAAAAAGTGATTTCGCTGATTTGTTTATTACACGGATTTCACAGATTTTATAGATTTCACGGATTTTAAAGATTTCACGGATTACCTGAACTAAAGCAAGGAGATTATTCTACTATAGTTCAAGTAATCCGTGAAATCCGTGTAATTGGTGTAATCAACGAAATCCGTGTAATCCAAAAATCTCCAACTATATTAACTGAAGTCCTCCCCATCAAAATCCATCTCCTCCCCGGCGCTCAGGTTGATCATCGATCCCATCAGGTCTTTAAATTCAATACGCCCATCGATGATTTTTTTACTTATCAACGAAAAAGCGGCCAGACCATGTAACACGAACTCCATCAACAACGAGGATTCTGTTTCATTCGCGTTCTTATAGTATTTCTTTACCAAGGCATGAAGGCCATCCACTTTGTATAATTGCTGGATCTTATCCTGGTCCTTGGTGTGCAAAAAGATATCCAGGTGGTTCCCTTTGTCAAACCACTGGATCACAGGTTTGTAAGGGTTTTCATCTGCTCCTTCTTTTTTCTCTTTTGTTTCCTGGTTTCCCTTCCGGCGTTTAAGCACTTCGGGGTTAGGGAAATAATTAATAAACTGGGAGCGTATGGCTTTATCAAGCAAATTCATGGCTACCTGGTAGGGCCCTTCCTGTTCTCCTTCATACACGAGTTCTATCTTTCCGGTTATGGATGGAATGATTCCCGCGAGGTCGCTGATCCATACCTGGGTATCCTTCTCTCCATTGACATAAGACCTTCTTTCGGCCGTACTCACCGCGTTTTCATAGGCGGAAATGGTCAACCGGGCGCTTACCCCACTTTTCTTATCTACAAATTCACTCCCCCTGGCTTCAAAAGCTACCTGCTCTATCAGTCTCCGACCCAGGTCGCTGATCCTAACCTTTTGGGCTTGTTCTTCGGTGATCTTGGCTTCCTGCGAAGTGATTTCAAGGGCTGTATGAATGTCTTTGGGATAGTGGGTAAGTATCTGGCTTTCGATACGGTCTTTTAACGGGGTTACAATGGATCCCCGGTTGGTATAATCTTCCGGATTGGCGGTAAACACAAACAGGATATCCAATGGCAGCCTGAGTTTAAACCCGCGGATCTGTACATCACCTTCTTCCAGGATATTAAACAGGGCCACCTGGATTCTTGCCTGCAGGTCGGGCAATTCATTGATCACAAAAATACTCCGGTTGCTTTTGGGGATGATGCCGTAGTGTATTACGCGCTCATCGGCAAAGGTGAGTTTTAAAGTGGCTGCTTTAATTGGGTCCACATCACCAATGAGGTCGGCCACACTCACATCGGGTGTAGCCAGTTTTTCTCCGTAGCGCTGCGAACGGTGAAGCCACACAATTGGGGTTTCATCTCCCTTTTCTTCGATAAGGTCGGTGGCGTACCGGGAAATCGGATGAAGCGGATCATCATTGATCTCCGAACCGGCCACCACAGGAACATATTCATCCAGCAGATCGGTCATCAACCGGGCCATCCTGGTCTTGGCCTGTCCGCGTAAACCAAGGAATAGGATATTATGTTTACTTAACAAAGCTGTTTCCACATCGGGTATTACCGTGTCCTCATAGCCAAGGATGCCGGGAAAACTCTCTTCTTTGTTCTTTAGCTTTCGGATGAGGTTCTGCCTTACCTCTTCTTTGATGGAGCGAGGCTTGTAGCCTGATTTTTTTAATTGCCCTAAGGTCTTTATCTCGTTGTGTTTCATTTTATGTTTAATACACCGTTTTTCGCTTGCCGGATTCAAAATCACGGAATATAAATGCCCCCAGTTTATCCAGGCTGGCAAAGAAGGCTTTGCCATTATTTGTTTCAGTAAATTCCTGCACAAATTTTTGCAGGTATGGATCGGTGGCGATCATGAACGTAGTGATGGGGATCATTAATTTTTTACATTGAGCCGCCAGGTTCATACAGCGGCTGGTCACTTTCCGGTCGAGACCAAAACTGTTTTTATAATATCTCTTTCCGATCTTCAGACAGGTGGGCTTGCCATCAGTGATCATGAAGATCTGTTTATTGGGATTTTTTCTTCGTCTTAAAATATCCATAGCCAGTTCAAGACCCGCTACGGTATTGGTGTGATAGGGACCTACTTGCAGGTAGGGGAGGTCTTTGATCTCCACCGGCCAGGCATCATTGCCAAATACCACAATGTCAAGGGTATCTTTGGGGTAACGGGTGGTGATCAATTCGCTGAGAGCCATGGCCACTTTTTTGGCCGGGGTAATGCGGTCTTCCCCATAGAGGATCATGGAATGGGATATATCGATCATCAACACCGTGGAGGTCTGTGATTTAAAATCTGTTTCCCGGATGCTCAGGTCATCTTCCTGAATATGAAACCCGTCAATCCCATGGTTTATCTGCGCATTCCGGATGGATTCAGTGAAATCGATCTGCTCAAGCATATCCCCAAACCGAAAGGGCCTTGTTTCAGGATTGGTTTCATCACCCTGGCCTGGCTTATACGTATGGTGGTCACCGCGGTTGGCTTTTTTTAATTTGCCAAAGATGTCCTCCAGGCTTTTTTTGCGGATACCTTGCTCTGTCTTGGGGGTAATGTTGATCTCCCCTTTTTGGTTTTCCTCGGTGAGATAGCCTTTTTCTTTTAGTTCATCGATAAAATCCACCATGCCATATTCCCCATCTGTCAACTGGTACTGTTTATCCAGTTCATTCATCCATGACAGGGCTTCGCCGGCGTCCCCACTGGTATAAGTGAGTAACTGCAGGAAGATATCGAGCAATTGCTCAAAGCGGGTCTTGCCGCCTTCCCTTGGATCATATCCTTTGAATTGATAACCTTTCAGTGTTTTCTCTCCACCAATTTACGATAATATTCCCCGGAGCCGTGTAATAAATAACACGTAACCAATGATAGGGTTCAAAAAAAAGCCCTCCGGGTGGAGGGCTTAATATTCAGTTCATCTTAATTGGTGGGATTGGTATCTTTTTTACCTGTGTCCGCGGGGTTTCCGGGAATCTGGATCGACGGAACCGGTGGGGCGGTTACCTTGGTCGCCTTATCGGGGGCATAGCGGTTAAGGATAGCATTCAGCACTTCCTTTAACCCGTTGTTGATGGCTTCTTCGGTCCTTAACCCGGTATAAATATCTGGCTTGTTGCTTTTTAAATACGTATAGTATTTTTCCTGCTCATCCAGGTCTTTCACCAGCGCCTTCCGTACTTTTTCAGCCAGCACGGTGTCCCCGGTTTTATAGGCGGCTTCCAGGTAGATCAGGCTCGACTGGTTATGCGAGTTATAGTGTGAGGTTTGGGCATAAGGCACATTCACCGGGCTCACCATACTCTCATATTTAGCCAGCAATTTGCGACCATCTTCCTTTCTGCCCTTATCGGCCAGGTTGCCCGCCAATTCGGCAAAGGCATTTCTCATGCCCAAGGCTTCGCGACGGTTGACCTCATCCAGGTACACACCGGGATGATTGAGGGAGCCACCGCTAAAGATATTCAACAGGCGGTTGTACATCGAATCAGTATTGTTTTCGCGTATCTGGGTGCCGCCGAGATAATTTTCCCGCATGGCTTGTTCCACGGCCCAGTTAACCTGGGGCGCTTCCACGTTTTTGGGGATGAGGCGATACACCGTTCCTTCTTTGCGCATATTCTGGTAAAACCCGAGTTCAGGGTAGGGGGCAGTAAAGCAGATCGGGCGGTTCCAGTCATTCGAGGCAATAATGGCCAGAATGATGAGGTCGCTCTTCGTGATCGGTTTGCCTTCCTGAATTTCCAGACGCATTTCAGGCATTACCGGATCGGTTGGCAGCAGGGTGCCATTGGCTTTTACCTTGGCTGAATCCACCGGCAGTTTGAATTTCCTGACCGGATAATAGTTTTCGTATTTGGGCATACGCAATGCCTGGAGCACGGTGTCCAGGTCATTGAATACTTCCTGGTTAAGTTCAGGACGGAAACGAAGGTAATTCCGTTTATTGCCCTCGAGATCATCCACCGAAAATACCACATCCAGCGCCTTGGAGCCATTGACAGCATTTCGAAGCTGGTTGATATACCAGTCTATACCCAACAGGCTGTTATTGACGATCCTTACATCGGGACGGATATTCTCCACTTCCTGGGCATACCAGAGCGGATAGGTATCATTATCCCCAAAAGTAAACAGAATGGCATTTTGCGGGCAGCTCTCCAATGTATTACGAGCGGTTTCCCGGGCCAGGTCTTTTTTACCACGGTCATGGTCATTCCATTCCTGGTTTGCCATCAGGGCAGGGGTTATCAACCCCACCACGGCCAGCGCGGCAACCATGGCCTTGCTATTTCCGGAGAGGAATTTAAAGAGGTAATACAGGATAACGGTTACTGCTACAAAGAGAGCCGTTGACATGATACTGGAAATAAACATTCCACTCAGGTTTCCAGGCACACCTGCCATCAGGATGATGATAAATGTTAGGGAAGCTCCTGTGGCCAGCGTATTGACCAGGTCTTTTTGTGACTCCTTATGTTCTTTGATCAATTTATAAAAAGCCACAAGGGCCAGACCGATCCAGATGGCAAAGGCATAGAAAGAACCCACATAGGCATAATCCCGTTCACGGGGTTGGTTACCGGGTTGGTTCAGGTACAGCACAATGGCTATGCCGGTAAAGAAGAAAAGCAGGAAGGTAACCAGCCAATCCTTTCGATGGAAAAGGAATTGGTACACAAACCCAAGTATCCCCAGGATAAAGGGGATCATATAAAGTTTATTATTTGCTTTGCTGTCTTTGAGTGATTCGGGCATTTTTGACTGATCCCCCAGGCGTGGGTTATCAATAAAAGAGATTCCGCTGATCCAGTTGCCATCACGCTTGTTGCTGGTGGCCTGAATATCATTCTGGCGACCGGAGAAGTTCCACAACAGATAACGCCAGTACATCATCCCCATCTGGTAGCTCATAAACCATTCGATATTGTCGCCATAGGTGGGTCTTTTTACGGCGATACGGTCACCAGGTCTTACTACGGAACCTTTTTCCACGGCAATCTGGTCACCTTCCTCAACCGCGTAAAAATCGGTTTGTCCCTGCTGGTTCTGTGTTTGCACACCAACACCGGGTGTCACGGCTGTGATCACGGATAATTGACGGGCTTTGATTTCCAGGTTAAGCCAATCCACATAGGTGTCAAAATGCGCCTGGTCATTGGAGGCATCCCATACCCGGGGGAGGAACATTTTGTCACCACTCTGGTACACGTATTCAAAATCATGACCCAGTTCTTTGTAACTGGTAGAATCCTTGCGATATCGCATCCGGGTTTCCTTGATATCAATGGGTTGAGATACAAAAGTGGGCCCGTAAAGCAAGGGGGCACTGCCGTATTGTTCGCGACCAAAATAGGAGGCCAGGCTCATGGGGTTGTCCACATTGGCCATATCGATCACCGGGTTCGCGTTGGAACGGATAAGCGTGGTAACATAGGTGGAAAAACCTATGAGTATGAAAATGAAACACCAGATACCCAAACGCATCAGGTGGATGCCTTTTTTCCCAGCATACCTTAATCCGATCCAGGAGATCAGACCGATCAGGATAAAGAAGAAGGTAAAACCGGAGAAGAAAGGCAGGTTGAAATTATTGACAAAGATCCGGTCCATACCAGCCGACCAGCGCGGGAGCAGATAGATGAATATCCAGAGGGCCAATCCCGTGATCAAACCACTCAGGATAAAGGCCAGGATACCCCCGCGAAGGGAATAGTTGTACCGGCGGTAATAATAGATCATTACTATGGGAGGAATGGTCAGCAGGTTTAGCAGGTGAACTGTAACAGCCAGACCGATCATGAAAAAGATAAACACGATCCAGCGGTCAACCCGGGCTTTAGCCACATTGTCTTCGGCCAGTTCATCGGCATGTTCCCATTTCAGCATACCCCAAATGATAAGGGCGGTAAAGAAGGAAGAAAGTGCATATACTTCCCCTTCCACGGCGCTAAACCAGAAAGTGTCGCTAAAGGTATAGGAAAGACCACCAACAGCACCGGCGGCCATGGTTACAATCAGTTGGTTACCATCCAGGTTTTCACCGGCTTTGACAAACATTTTGCGGGCAAAATGGGTAATGGACCAGAACAGGAACAGGATCGTAGCGGCACTGGCGATGGCGCTTAACAGGTTAACGGCACTGGCCACCCGGCTTGGGTCACCACCACTGAAAAGCACGATAAATAATTTGCCCATCATGGAGAAAAGGGGTGATCCCGGGGGGTGGGGGATCTCCATCTTATAGGCACAGGCAATGAATTCGCCACAATCCCAAAAACTACCGGTGGCTTCACGCGTTACGGTATAGGTCACCGCCGCAATCAGAAATACTACCCAGCCGGTAATGTTATTGACTTTCCTGAAATTCATAAAACGTTGATTTATCCCGGTTTTTACGGGAGTTGCCAAAAATAATTAATAATCAATAATCAGGGATTAAATATATCCCAAATCTCCGGCCATCCTGACACCCGTAGGTGGCGGCCTGAAGGCCTGAGCAGGTTATGGGGTTGGGAAAAAAGGATGGTCTGTCCGTCAAAATGATCCAGGTTCTTGAAATGGTCATCGATCATCCAATCGGCCCGGATGATGGTTTTGGACCCGCAGAAGACCATTTGCTGCCAGGAGATAAAGGGGAAATGCTGTTTCAGCCAGCTTTGTTTTTCAGTAAGGCTTTGGGGGAATTCGGTGGCCGCGGACACGATAAAGACCTCATGCCGGTCATTTAGTTTTCGAAGAATTTCCTGGCTGTTGGGGATCACCGGGGCGGTGAGAAAAAAGCCAGGTTCATACACATGGGTCCGGCAGCGTGGGAAGGCATCCAGTTCCTCGATCCCGGCCACTTCCTCCAGACTTTTTCGTTCCCCAAAATCCCGTTCATGAAAACGCAGAAACTGTTCGGCCACATCAGCCAAAACGCCATCCATATCTACGGCAATACGTAAAGGGGTATTATTCATCAGGCAGGTTTATCAGGGTTCAAAATGAATCCGGATAGTTTGGTAGAACAATTGGTTTTGGAGGATGGCCGACATACGTCCTGTTTTTTCATTAAACCCTTTCAGGCCAAACAGGCCTGCCGCGTTTCCTTTGTTGATGGCTATTTCCAGGTAGCCGGCGCTGTTGAACAGGGCCAGTTTTTCCCCTTCGGGCGCATCAGCATAGGTTTGGCTGATCCTGTCGATCACTTCATCTCTTTTAAATATGATCTGGAATTTTCGCCCGTTGCGGTGTTGTTCAAATTCTTCGCGGGTGATATTGACCACTACGTTTTCAAACTGGTCGATGAAGATGATTTTTCCTTCCATGCCCAGGTCATCCACCACCGGTTTAAGCGGATTTTTTTCCAGGTAGGCCACGTCAGGCACCCCTATGTCTTTGATGGAGGCCCCGTTGACCAGTTCATGAACAATCCGCCCCATCACGGCAGTAATGCCAATGGTATTCCTGTCAGCCGGTTTAAGGGGGATACCAATGATCATCTCCGGTTTTTCTTCCAGGATCATGGTCAGCAGCCCATTATCGGCACAAAGGATGTATTGATTTTGGTGAAAGGCTAATAGCAGTTGTTCGGGTTTGCGATCAAACAGGTTGACCAGCACCAGGTGATAAGAGTATTCGGGAAAATGCCTGAACGCGTTCCGGCAAACATAGGCGGCCTGGGGGTAGTTAAAGGCCGGGACCGTATGTGAAATGTCGATTACGGTAAAACCAGGGTCGATCCCCAGCAGGGTGGCTTTCACCGCGCCAACCAGGTAGTCCTGGTGGCCAATCTCCGAAGTAAGGGTGATCAATGCCATCCTGAAAAGGGCTTATTTTACCAGTTTACCGTCTTTGTAAAAGAATTTCCTTGTCATCTTGTCTGCCATTGACGGGAAGAATTTATTCATAAACACGGCCCTTTTGCCCGTAAAGGTCATGACGATCTCGCGTTTACGTTTGCGAACCCCGTTTAGGATGATCCGGGAACATTCATCGGCTGACATCATTTTACCCTCATCCATCGGGCTTTCCCCCTGGGCCTGTCCGGCCTTATTTAGGGCGGCGTTCCGGATATTGGAAGTAGTGAATCCCGGGCAAACCCACATCACATTTACCCCGCTATCGAGCAACTCGGTGCGGAGGGCTTCCAGCCAGCCCCGTAGGGCGAATTTAGAGGCGGAGTAGCCGCTACGTCCGGGCAGTCCACGGTAACCGGCAATCGAGGAAACCCCTACCACGGTCCCTTTTCTCTCCACGATCGAGGAGAGGGCGTAGTGGGTACAGTAAACAGATCCAAAGAAGTTGATCTCCATGACGGTTTTGATCACGTCGGTACTGGCTTCGGTCATTTCGGTGCGCATGGAAATACCGGCATTATTGATGAGGACATCCACCCCGCCAAACATCTTTATGGTCATTTCCACAAGTCGGCGGCAGTCATTTTCATTGCTTACATCCGCGATCATGGTATGAAGCGGGGAGGAGGGGTATTGAGACTGAAGTTGGTATAATTTATCCGGGTTTCGGCCACAGGTAGATACTTTGGCGCCCGACTGGAGTAATTGGTCCACCATGGCCCGGCCGATGCCATCGGTACCCCCGGTGACTATGACAACTTTATTGGTAAAGAAGGAGTTCATGAGGTGTAAGTTATTGGTATGCAAACCTAAATTAATTTGTCCAGACTCTAACGCCTGTTTGTGGATAACCTGCCCGGTAAATATGTGTAAGACAATGAAATAAGGAAGATTTTTTTTGGCAACTAATTGATAACCCCTTATTTTTGCACTCCCAAATTTTGAGGGATGATTCCGTAGCTCAGTTGGTAGAGCAATACACTTTTAATGTATGGGCCCTGGGTTCGAGTCCCAGCGGGATCACAGAAAAAATGAAAGCCTTTGAATCATTCGATTTAAAGGCTTTTTTATGTTAGATATTTTCCTTGTGGTTACACTTAGTAGCGAATCACTTTGAATATTGCAAGAATTACGAATTCCCTCTTTTTATTATTTCAATGATTGATAAAGACTGGCTGACCCATTGTGGTAATTTTCTTTCCTTACTGATGACGGAGCCATTAACCAGTTCAGCCATTACAATCGCTGTTTCCTAATTGTCGATGAGGTAGGCTTTGTTAAATATTTGGAGTCTTGTTTTAAGGTATAAAAGAGACATTTTATAACGGTGATGAATAATATTTTCAGGAACATTATGTCCACCTTCAAGCACCCGCCCCTGAACCCGTTTCACATGAACCTCCTCAGGATAATCAGTACACAAATAGTAAACAATAACCTCGTATCCTTTTTGCTTCATTTTTTCTATCCAGGTATACTCCGAGTCTTTAGCAAGATTGCTTTCGATCATAAAGTCCTGACCTTGCGAAATGAGGGCGCCGACTCGTTCTCTATACAGTTCTTCCGCTCTTGCAAAATTAATTTCTGAATAGCTGCCTAATTCGTCTTTTGTAATCAAATCGACATTTATAAATGGAAGGTCTTTAGAGATGAATTTTTCTTCGATCGCTGTTTGATAGAAAGTGGTTTTTCCAGCGCCATTTGGCCCCGCAAGAATATAAAGGGTAGGCATTATTTCGAAAAAACTACTTTCAAAATGGTCTTTTTATTGGCCTTGGGGTTTTCCTGGATAAGTTGACCGTTCCTAACATAAATAATATTTCCACCTGAAATTTCCGCCTTACGGCGTGCATACGCCTGTATGGCAGTTTGCATCTTTTTAAAGTCAATATGTACTTGCGGAGAAGGCATAGGCAAAGATACAGAGGAATCGCGACTGCGAAGAACCTTGCCTTAACGAGATTCGAGGAATAACTTTAGAGAAATAAGAAACAAATGGTTACATAGCATTTATATCAATTCGTATCACTTTTTTATAAGTTGTTATATATCAATAGCTTTAGATCATATACCAGTTTCAAACCCTCATAAAATCGGTTCGGGAATTGCCCGACCGGGATCACAAAGAAAAGGCTTCCATTTCTGGAAGCCTTTTCTTATTCTGCCTTAACCAGATAATCACTGGGAAATACCTTTCTTTTTTTTCCATCTTAAGCCAAGCTGAATTCAAGCAGTTAGTTGAATTGTTGGTCTTTGTTTTTGCTTCAGGAGTGCCAAAATCATAGAGTATCCAGCTAGATCATTTAGTTAATGTCCTGTTTTTGCAATATGTAACTTTCATTAATCTCAAACGTTTCAGAGAAATGAAAATAAAAAACTTCCTCATTTTACTGCCCCTTATCCTCACTTTGTCATGTGCCGTGAAAAGTGAGAAACCCAAAGTCACCGATCTGGAATATCTGCAAGGAACCTGGATGGCGTTAACAGAAACCCTAAACGGCATCAAGAAGAATGTTTCCTTCCTGTATGAATTCAAAAAGGATACCATTGCATTCACAGACGAGACCGGAAAAGTGGTGAAGTACATGTACAAGTTGGACACTTCCGGTAAAATCAAACTGCTGAATCTTTGGCCGGAAGGTACGCCTGCAAGTTCGTCTCCTGTTAGTGTGGGTTACGAGTTGAGTGAAGATTCATTGAAAATTGTAGTCGCACCTCCGGGACTTGTCCCCACCGAAATATCAGATAAAAACAATCAGGAATTGATCGTTTGCCGTCGAAAGGGTTCCTAGGATTACCTCTCCAAAGAGAATTTACAAAACAGAGCGGTTTATCTTTTTTTATGACCCGCTTGATCAGGTCAAACCCGACTAATCCCCACCCTGATTTATTGGCACTACTTTAAAAAATACAAATCGGATAAGAAAAAACAGTAATGTGATTCAGATTGCATTGCCTTTGCTTTCACTTCTTTGATTAATCTTTGCTTGCGCGCTTCCTGAAGGGGATTGGGCCATTGCTGATGGGTTTAACCTTCCTCATAACCTATCCTGATATCCCGAGAGATCCTATTAACCAGTGGTCAGGATTAACCTTCCAGGAGCAGTCAAGTTCGGGGGTGCGTGCCGTTTATTATAAGTTTATTACAAATGGTTTATTTTGATTTACTTTTATTTGAATAAGGGGCTTTACTATATATAATATTCTTGTAAATTCAGCCCTGTTTAGCCTGCTTTTGTCCGGATTCACTGTATTTGGTGCCGTTATGACGGCGATCAATGATGATAATGGGATTTTTATGGATTGGTGAACCGTGGTAATCAATTTTTTTATACGTGAACAGAAATAACTTTTGCTCTCTGGAATATGAAAGTTGCTAAATTATTTTTCTCTGGTCTGTTTATTCTTCTTGTCTGTGTTGCACTGGGTCAACAGGAAGATCTCAATTTCATCAATGTCAATACGAAGGATGGGCTTTCCTCTACTTGCGTCAATTCCATCATTAAGGATAAATATGGTTACATGTGGTTTGCAACGGATGATGGGTTGAATAAATTTGATGGCATCAATTTTACCGTGTACCGACATAACTCGAAGGATTCCTCTACCATTGGAGGAAATATAATCACGGTCATTTATGAGGATCGCCAAGGTAATTTATGGATAGGCAATGAGCATACCGTAGCGCTTTATGACAGAAAAAAGGATGTATTCCGGAATTATAGTTTTGGTAGTTATAGTTCAGTTCGCACCATCTCCGCCGATCACGCCGGTAATTTGTTGATTGGGGGGTATTCAGGACTTATCATATTCAATCCCCAAACCGGGGGTGTTAAAAATTATTTTTCCCAAAGTGATAGACGGAATCAGCTCCTTTCCAATACCATTCTAAGCGTTTTTGAGGATTCTCATCATCGGCTTTGGATTGGTACCAATGCCGGCCTCAATCTATTCAACGAGCGTACGAATGATTTTGTCAGCTTTCGGCATTCGGATATTGATTCCAATTCTATTGCCGATAATATTGTTCGTGCAATTAACGAAGATATTTATGGGAATGTGTGGTTTGGGACAAATAATGGCCTAAGTAAACTTAGACCCGATGGCAAAACTTTTTCCAATTATGTAAAAAGAGTTTCCCCGACAGTCTCCCCCGGCTGGAATTGCATATACACGATTAAGTCAGATAAATCCGGGGACCTTTGGGTGGGTACTGACGAAGGCATACATATTTTTAATTGTAGATCAAATAAAAGTCGACTCGTATCCCCTGACATAAGAAATAAGTACAGTTTAAAAGGTACCACTGTCCGCTGTATTTTCATTGACGATGCCGGAATATACTGGGTTGGTTCCTACCAGGGTGGCGTCTGCAGGTACGATAAGAATCTTGCTTTGTTTAATCTCCGGGAAGGCAACGTATTAGATCCATCCGGGCTCCGTTCCTCCGTGGTTACTTCATTTGTTGAGGACCCTTCAGGGGATATATATGTTGGTACCGACCGGGGCGGGCTTAACCTCTATCACCGTAAAACCGGGTTATTCAGTCACCCTAAATTGGCGCCGGGAGATAATAAGATGATTATTTTGGCGATGGAACTTGTGAACGATGAATTATGGATAGGAACATTTCGGCAGGGTATATATGTGTTAAACATAAATAATGGCCGGGTAAGACATTATGAAAAAAATGATTCAGATGGGCTTTCTCACGATGAGATTTTTAGTCTTCGAAAGGATAGTAAGGGTAATGTTTGGATAGGAACCAATGGCGGTGGGGTTAATATGTACAATGCCAAATCTGGAAAGATCGAGAAATTTGAAAAAATAGCCGGGGCCCCCAATATTGACTATAGCAAATATTTTTATGTGCGGGATATCCGGGAAGATAAAGCGGGTAATATATGGATTGCTGCAGTAGGGCTTGGCATTGGTATATACAATCCAATGCAGAAGAGTTTTAAAGTACTTAGTAGCGATAACAGTGGCCTGCCTTCAAATAGTATTTCCAATATTCTGGTGGACCATAACGGCAAAGTCTGGCTTGGTACGCTTGGCGGAGGATTAAATCTCTATGATAGACGAACTGATCATTTTGTCTGCTTCTCCGAGCAGGCTGGTCTTTCGAATGCGGTTGTTTATAAAATATTGGAAGATGGTGCGGGGAACCTCTGGCTAAGCACCAATAAGGGCATCAGTAGTTTTAATCCGGAAACCAAAAAATTCAAAAATTATTCTTATCAGAATGGGATCCAGAGAAGCACTTTTCTACCAGGTTCAGGGATAAAGACAAGTAACGGGGAGATGTTTTTCGGGGGATTCGAGGGTTTTAATTACTTCAATCCACCGTCCTTGCGGAACAACCGAAATGTTCCTTCCCTCCAATTCACATCGTTGAAAATATCCAACCGGGTGATTAATCCCGGCGAAGATGAACCCATACGCGAACACATATCAATTGCGAAAGAGATCCGCCTTGACTACAAGCAAAACTTTTCCCTTGATTTTATTGCACTGAGTTATACCACCCCGGATGATTCCCGGTATGCCTACAAGCTGGATGGATTTGATGGCGACTGGAACCAGGCAGGCAAATCCCATACTGCCGTATATACCAACCTGGACCCCGGCGAGTACACTTTTCATGTAAAGGCAACTAGTGAAGATGGTGCCTGGACTACCCCGGAGAAGACCATCAAGATATTTGTCAAACCGCCTTTTTGGCGAACCACCTATGCCTATTTGTTTTATGTTATCCTTGCTGTTTCCATACTCGCCTTGATACGCTACCAGGGTGTACGAAAAATTAAGAATAAGTTTCTCCTGGAGCAGGAAAGATTGCAGATTAAACAGATGATCGAACAGGAGAGAAAAGAAGCTGAGCGCCGACATGAATTTGATCAACTCAGGATCAAGTTCCTGACGAATTTAAGTCACGAGTTCAAAACACCTATTTCACTGATAGCCGGTCCGGTGGACAAGCTGATCAGCCTCGAGGATAGCACTGAGAAAAAGTCGCACCTCTCCATGGCAAAGCGGAATATCAACAGATTGTTGAATCTGGTTAATCAACTTCTTGATTTCAAAAGACTGGAGCAAAATGAATTAATGTTGAATTTGTCAAAAGGGGATATTGTCTTATTTGTCAGGGATATTGCTGATTCTTTTAAGGATATTTCGGAGGCAAGACAGATTCATTTCAGCTTTTCATCCTCGCTTAAACACTATCCTACCTTGTTCGACCGGGATAAGATGGAGCGAGTGCTTTTCAATTTACTTTCCAATGCGTTTAAATTCACGCCGAAAGGGGGGAAGATTGAACTACGGATGGAGAAAGCGGTTGATGGCAATCTGAAGATCCTGGTCAGGGATAACGGAGTGGGAATGTCCAAGGAGGTACAGGATAAGATTTTTGATCGGTTTTTCCAGGCAAATCAGGACAATGGTCAGTTGAATCAGGGCAGTGGAATTGGACTTTCCATTGCCAAGGAATTCGTGCGGCTCCATGGAGGTATGATATCCGTGGAGAGCACAGAAGGCAAAGGAAGCCTGTTTTCGCTAGTCCTTCCCTTTGAATGGGTTTCTGAGTCCGCCGATGAATTCCAGACGGCGGAAGCTATCGTAAACGACAATGGCCAGGTAACAGATAAGATTGGGGGAAAAAGTAATTCCCAAAGGGTTACCGTATTATTGATCGAGGACGACGAGGATTTCAGACTGTATTTAAAAGACAATTTGAAGTCCCACTACAAAATTGTTGAAGCGTCAAATGGAAAAGAAGGCTGGCAAAGAGTACTTTCCACTCATCCCCACGTAGTTGTAAGCGATATTAACATGCCATACATGGATGGTATTACCCTGAGCCGGAAAATCAAATCTGATAAACGTACCGGGCATATTCCTGTCATCCTGTTAACCGCTTTGACAGGCGAATCATATCATTTAAATGGATTAAAAACAGGGGCCAGTGATTACCTTACCAAGCCATTTAATTTTGAGATATTAAATGTAAAGATCAATAACCTGGTTGCCCTGAATCAAAAGTTCAAAGATACCTACAGCCGGCAATTACAGGTTACCCCATCCCAGGTAGAGGTCCAGCCTTCGGAGGATGAGAACCTGCTGGCTTCTATCACAAAATATGTGGAATCGAATATTGAAAACCCTGACCTGAGTGTTGAAGAGCTGAGCAGACAGGTATTTATGAGCCGCGGGTCCTTATATAACAAAATTGTGGAAATGACTGGAGAATCCCCGGGCGAGTTCATAAGGTCCATTCGATTAAAGAAAGCGGTCGCCCTGCTGGAAAAATCCAATATGAAGGTTGCGGATATTGGGTATGCGGTGGGTTTTTCTTCCCCCAATTATTTTGCCAGGGCATTCAAAGCCAAATACCAGGTTTCGCCTTCGGAATACGCCGGTAAAATGAGAAACCCGGGAAATTCAGATCCCGAATAATCCGGATATGGCACCCAATTTTCGCTGTTATTTCTTTATTTAAAAATCTTCTTTATCCGTCAATTTGACATCGCAATAGGTCGCTCCGGCTTATGGTTCCCTATCTATTCCAAAAATAATTGAGCAAACAGGCGTCTTGTTTAGCTCAGACCAAACAAATCCCAATTCGCCGAAACTTCCGGGTTAATTCTAATTCTACCGATCGCTGAAAAAGGGTGAATTTGTTAATTAATTGATAATTAATACTTATCCCTTTAAAGGTTTGGGCAAAATGTACATTCAAATGGCAAAATGTGCACAGCGATTTTTCTTTAAATGATCAATTTTACGTTGAAAATCAAAGCCTGAAGGCCAAGTCTTAAGCGGTATTGGGGTGTTTTGAGGAGCGGTTTTGGATAGTCCTTTTTCCTGACATTATGGCAATTTTATTTGTTCAATGAAGGGTAATAAAGGGCTTCCAGCCTAAACCGGTTAGGACAAGGGTTGAGAAACATTAGGATTTAGCTGCAGTAATAATTATAGCAGGCACTACCTGTCTTGCAGGTTGAGTGCCAAAATAATCGTAGCTGCAACGATTGCAAAACAAAGGGTTCCTTAAACCTAAACAACTGCTATATGAAAAAAATCACCTAAAAAATGCTGGCTCAAAAGTATTGGCAAAATCCTTTTTGCCTGTTAAACAGCGTCAACACGACAATGTTTGTACTCACACAATTTCATTTCTAAATCAAAAACGCTAAAATGAGTTTTACTATCTACTTGCGAAGAGTAATTCTTCCTGTAGCTGCAATTATAATGGGTGTTTTTGCCAGCGTTCCACTTGCTGCACAAAACTCCCGCATTGTGCAAGGGGTCGTAATTGATGAACAAAAAAAGCCCCTGGAGGGCGCTACGGTTGCGGTGAAACAAGCCAATATCAGTTCAAGCACCGACGCCAATGGCAGGTTCTCGTTGTCCATTCCGAATGACAGAAAAATCCTTGTGGTAAGCTACGTAGGAAAGGCAACCCAGGAAATAAATATTGGCAGCGAAACCAGGGTAATGATAACCTTAAAGGACAGTACTGCGGAAATGGATGCCGTGGTGATTATTGGATACGGACGACAAAAACGAGCCACGGTGGTTGGGGCAATTGCCCAAACGACGGGGAAAGAACTGGAGCGGACCGGTGGGGTTACCAACCTGGGGTCGGCGCTTACCGGTAATTTACCAGGCTTGGTTACCATGTCTTCCAGCGGTCAGCCCGGAGCTGAGGATCCGCGTATCCTCATCCGTGCCCAAACCACCTGGAATAGCAATGGTGGTCCGCTTATTTTGGTGGATGGTATCGAGCGACCTGGATCTTTGAGTACGATTGATATCGCCTCTGTGGAAAGTATATCGATCCTTAAGGATGCCTCTGCCACAGCTGTGTATGGGGTTAAGGGGGCAAATGGGGTGGTTCTGATTACAACTAAAAAAGGGGTGGCTGGCAAACCCACCATCCGTTTAAGAGCAAACACCGCAGTCAAAACATCATCCGGGCTTCCCGGGATTTATGATGCTTATGATGCCCTGGCGCTTAGGAACCAGGTGATATTGCGTGAAATTAATGAGTATCCGGCCATTTGGTCTAACGTAAGACCTTATGCCATTCTTGATAAATACCGTAATCCTGCAAACAGCGACGAATGGGACAGGTATCCGAATGTGGATTGGGAGAAGGAGACATTTAAGAGCAGCGCCATGTCTTATAATGCCAGTGCCAGCGCTTCCGGAGGGTCGGAGTTTGTTACCTATTTTGCCGGGATAGATTATACCTATGAAGGTGACCTGTTGAGAAGAATACAGGCCAACAGGGGATATACCCCGGGCTATGGTTACCAACGTATCAATATGCGGAGTAACCTCGATTTTAATCTCTCTAAAACAACCAAGTTTACCACCCGCTTATTTGGTTCCAACGGTACCAAGCAAGTGCCCTGGGGATATGATGAAAGCGCTTTCAAAGACACTTATTGGAAAGCTGCCTACCAGGTTTCCCCTGAGGCGTTTCGTCCTATTTACTCGGATGGTACCTGGGGATATTCGCCAGGTAAAGAGTTTGATATTCCCAACTCCATTTACAACCTGGCCTTGTCCGGTATAGAGAAAAGGACAAGTACCCAGCTTACGACTGATTTTGTATTAGAGCAAAAACTGGGTGCCTTGACCAAAGGCCTGAGTGCGAAAGTCAGTATTTCCATTGACAACTCTTTCAGGGAAATACAACGAGGGATCAATGATCAGAATGCCGGGGGTCCTCAGCGTAAGTACATCGACCCCATTACAGGTAATATTACCCTTGCAGGTCAGGTGGATCCAGGCAACCAGTTGGATTTTGCCGAACAGGTCAACTGGGCGATTCAGGCGGGTAATGTGGACAATAATCAGACCTATCGTCGTTTGAACTACATCGGTCAGATTAACTATGCCCGTCGATTTGGGGCGCACGATGTAACTGCATTGGGTCTTTTCCAAAGGGAAAAAGTCGCGGCAGGTAGCGCCTTCCCGGCATACCGTGAAGACTGGGTTTTCCGTACAACGTACAGTTATAATAATAAATATCTGTTCGAAGCTAACGGCGCCTACAACGGCACCGAAAAATATGGCCCGGATTACCGCTTTCAGTTCTTTCCCTCGGTTTCCGCAGGTTGGACTATCAGCAATGAAAAGTTCTTCAAGAATAGAGTGAAGTTTGTGAATCATTTCAAAGTACGGGCTTCCTGGGGTAAGGTTGGTGATGACCAGGCTGGTGGACGGTTTTTGTACCGCGACCAGTGGTTATTTAGTGGGAATTATCAATTGGCAGACCCCGGTACAGCACCTGGAAATACTCCCTACACATTTTACCGGATAGGAACCTTGGGTAACCCCAATATCTCTTGGGAGACCGTGGAGAAAAAGAACCTGGGTATTGAATTCGGTATCCTAAATGGTAGAATTTCCGGTAGTGTGGATGTGTTCCATGATCTGCGCAGCGATCTCTATATCAGTGGTGGAGACCGTGCCATTCCTTCTTACTTCGGACAGGCCGCGCCTCCTGCCAATCTCGGAAGAGCATCCGGTAAAGGTTATGAGGTAGAACTCAGATTCAATCAGGTGCTTGAAAATGGCTTGCGCATCTGGGCGAATGTAAATATTACCCATGCCAAGAGCACGGTCTTGTTCAGGGATGATGCCGAACTGTTAGATGCATATCTGAAAAGCGCCGGTTTTCCCATAGGCCAAACCCGTGCCTATCAGGATTATGGTTACCTGAGGTCCTGGGATGATCTTTATGGTAGTACGGAACGTGCCGGTAATAACAGGAAATATGCCGGCGACTACAACATTCTTGATTTTAATGGCGATGGAATTATCGACCAGTTGGATCGAATTCCTTTGAAGTACACCGGTACACCCCAAAATACCTATAATGCCAGTATTGGTTTCGAGTGGAAAGGGCTTAGCGTGTTTGTTCAACTTTATGGCGTAAACAATGTAACCCGCGAAGTTAATTTCCCAACCTTCAATTCGGTCACCAACGTAAATGTGGCCTATGAAGAAGGCATGTATTGGTCAAAGGCAAATGGATATCAGGGAGATGTGCCCTTCCCGCGTTATACGGCCGGACTTCCCATTGGGGGAGAAGGTACGCGGTACTTATACGACGGCTCCTACCTACGCTTAAAGAATGCTGAGATAGGCTATACACTTGGTGGAAAATACCTAAATAAAATGGGTGTCAAGTCATGCCGGATTTATGCCAATGGAAATAACCTGTTTTTATGGACCAAAATGCCCGATGACCGCGAATCTAATTTTAATGCGGCCGATGGCACGACAACCAATAGCGCGTATCCAACCATGCGTCGTTTTAACCTGGGTATTGATGTAACCTTATAAACATTTTATATGAAGAATATATCAAAATATTTACTGAGGCCTTTCGTACTTCTTTTAGGCGTGACCATTGCCTCGGTATTTGGCTCCTGTAAAAAGTATCTCGATAAATCACCCCTTTCCGATATCAATCCGACTCAGGCGTTCCAGAATTTCAGGAATTTCCAGGGATTTATTGAAGAGATGTACAATTGTGTCCCCATTATGACCGGTTCCACCTCTCACAATAACTGGAATTTTGGGGAGGACGAATATTGGGAACAAGACTCCCGCATGTTCACCAATCAATTGGACCTGGGTAACTATTTTGCCTGGACCGGTACTGTTTTCGGTTCTTACTTCAGACCGGGGGGCAACCCTTCCAGTACGGATAGGGGACAAATGGGAAACCTCTGGGGCACCGCCTGGTATGCTATTCGTAAGGCAAACATTGGGATTGAAAACCTCGATAAACTACAAGAGGCTACAGATGAAGAAAAAAAGCTCATCGAAGGGCAGTTGTACTTTTTCAGGGGCTTCTTTCATTTTTTCCTGTTGGAATACTGGGGCGGTCTGCCTTATATAGATAAGGTATTACCGACCAATGAAACCCCAAGGGTTCCAAGATTAAGCTACCATGAAACAGCCGAAAAAGTCAATGATGATCTGTTGAAAGCAGAGCAATTGCTGCCTGTGGACTGGGATCAAACAGCAGCAGGCGCGGTAACTGCCGGCAGAAACAACTTCAGGCCGAATAAAATAATGGCGATGGCCTTCCGGGGAAAGAACCTCTTACTGGCAGGAAGCCCGCTCATGAAATCTGTGCGAGATGGAGTTTCACCCAGTAGTGTTTCTACCAGTGACTATATTACGGATTACTGCAAACAAGCTGCTGATGTTTTCGCTGAAACCCTGAAATTGATTGAATCAACGAATCGTTATCAATTAGCTTCCTGGGATAAATACCCCACTATTTTCTTCACGCAAGGACAGAACTATGCCATGCCGGGAGAAAGGGAGTCTATTTTCATTGAGAATCCTTATGCCTTGAACAACCGGTATAATTTTAACCAGGTCAATGATTATCGCCCTCTCAGCCTGATCAACTCGGGTATCAAGTGCTATCCTACAGCCAATTATGTAGATAATTATGGCATGGCCAATGGATATCCGCTGCCAGCCGATATTACAGTGGCGGATCCGGAATCCGGCTATGATCCGGAGTATCCCTGGAGAAACAGGGATCCCCGTTTTTATAATGATATAATCATTGATGGCGATAAACTGGCAAGCAACGGGTCGCTTTTCGCGAATAACGAGTTTATACAATATGCCAGTCTTTACACCGGTGGGTTCCATAAATCCGGCGATGTGGGAAGCTCTGGCGGTAAGTCATTCCTGTCGGGTTACATGCTGACCAAATTCTGCCACAGAATGTCCAATGAAAAAGAAGGGACCAGGAATAATACCGGCATGGTGTTGCCCATTTTACGGTTGGCTGATATTTACCTGATGTATGCTGAAGCTGTTTCAGAAGGGTATAACTCCCCAACGGCAACGGCTTCCGGTTATGGTAAGTCTGCCGTAGATGCTATCAATTTTGTCCGGGACCGATGGCTGAATTCGCCAACACCCATGAGTCATGTACCGGCCAAGTTCCTGGTTTCCCAAGAGGCATTCCGTAACGAATACAGGAGGGAGCGTGCCGTTGAGCTGGCCTTTGAAGGTCACCGTTTTGTTGATTTGCGCCGATGGGTTCTGCTTACCAAACCCCCATACACGTTAAAAAGACAAGTCCAGTTTAACCGGGCTACACCCAATGCCCAGATTTATGCCAGTCCGAGAAATGCCCGTGTAGCCAATTACAGGGAGGAAACCTTATTTGAGCGGCAGTTTACCGATAAGCATTATTGGTTTCCTTTCCAGGTGAAAGATGTAAGTCTTTATGCTGGTTTTTCACAAAATCCAGGTTGGTAATTGTTTAATAATTAGATATAAAACAATGAAAAAAACAATAAAATTCTGTGCCGCTCTTCTAATGGCCCCTCTTTTATACATCCAGGGAGCGCAAGCACAGCAAAAGGAAGATAGCCTTGTTAACGTGGCATTTGGGAAAATTGAGAAGCAGGATATGCTGGGCGGAATCGCGACCATAAATGTTCCGGAATTATTAAAAAAGAGCTACGGGATAAACAGTCTCGATAACCTGTCAAGCCTGTTGAGTGGTGTCACCGGAGGCAGCGGCGGTTTTAATGTAAACCTGGTAACGGCTTCAAATCTTTGGGGGCAGGGTGCGCTTTTATTGGTTGATGGCGCGCCCCGTGGCGCAACGGATGTGCGGTTAACCGAAGTGGAATCCATCACCGTGCTGAAAAGCGCGGATGCGGTCGCTTTATATGGCGGCGCCGGGGCCAAAGGGGTTATCCTGGTTATTACAAAAAGAGGTTCTGTCAAACCCCTTTCGGTTGATGTACGGGCCAATTCCGGATTATTTGTTCCCAAAGGGTATCCCAGTTACCTCAATGCAGCCGATTATATGACGCTCTATAATGAGGCCTTGCAAAACGACGGGATTGCAAGCGGCGGATACTCACAAGGGCAAATCGATAGCACCCGTGCAGGGATATACGGGTATAAGTTTCCTGATATCGATCTCTTCAGCTCTGAGTATCTTAAGAAAGCCTATATGCGGCAGGATTTGACGACAGAAATTTCCGGAGGAACTAACAGGGCTCGCTATTATACCAATATTGGTTTATGGCATAACGACAATATTTTGAAGTACGGGCAAAACAGCAAGAACAACACCTTTGGGTTTAATGTAAGGGGAAATGTGGATATGGACCTGAACTCCTGGTTGAGTACATCCACCGATGTGGGAATCGTCATGGACAACAGTTATTCAGGTCGTGGTGATTTCTGGGGGGCAACGGCAAACCTTCCTCCTAATTTCAACAGGTATTCACCGCTCATTCCGGTGAGTATGATCAACCCGGCCAAACCCTGGTTAACCACTTTAGCCCAGAATAGCTTCAATCAAATTGCCGGTGGATACATTTTCGGTGGTAAATCGTCCAATCTCACAAATGTTATAGCCGACATGCTTGCTCCGGGTTATTCCAAGTCACGCACCCGCACCTTCCTGTTTAATATTGGAGCCAAAGGTGATTTGAGTTCTATAACAAAAGGGCTGTCATTTAATACCGGCTTTAGTATGGACTACCGGTCTTTTTATACCGAAAACTACCAGATGACGACTTATTCGGTTTTTGAGCCTACCTGGAGAATCGTAAACGGCCAGGAAGTGATTGATACGCTGGTAAAGCTGGCCAATGACCAAAATATTACTTCCGAGTTTATCGGAAACACCGCTTATGTACAAACCAATACATTTAGGTCGCAGGTAGATTACCAACGCACATTTGCAAACGACCATAATGTGTCGGCAAAATTGCTGGGTTGGTGGTACATCATCCGAACTTCAAGCGATGTCAATTTTGAAGGCGGCAGTGATTATCATCCTATCCGTAATACGAACCTGGGTTTCCAGGCAAATTATAATTTCCGCCACAAATACTATCTGGATTTTTCCGGAGCATTTATACATTCCGCCAAGTTGGCCCCAGGCAGTCGGAATGCTGTATCACCTACCATTACAGCAGGTTGGCGCCTTAGCAAAGAGGATTTTATGAAAAATGCTCTTGACTTTGTGGATGATTTGAAACTTTCAGTATCGTATGCCTCCATCAGCCAGGACCTTGATGTAAATGGAACTAAACCAAACGGTACGGCAACCGCCTACTACCTGTTCAGCGGATATTATAATAATATCGGCACCGGCTACAGTTGGCGGGATGGAAACACGAGTCAAAACGCCACCGTTTCAGCCCAGGCGTTTAACCCTGACCTGACTTTTATTAAGCGTAATGAAATCAGAGCAGGATTGCAGGCATCCTTATTCAAAAGCCTGATAACATTGGATCTGAATTATTTCCACCAAAATACGAACGGGTTACTCACCAGGGGCATTAGTATCTATCCTTCCTGGTTTAGTGGTAACGGCGATTTTAGGGATTGGATAAATTATAATAACGACAGGCGTTCAGGATTTGACTTTGCCATAAACCTCAATAAAACCTCAGGAGATTTGTTTTATTCTGTAGGAGTTACCGGCATGTTCTTCTCCTCTGAAGCTACCAGAAGGGATGAGCTGAACTTCGATAAGTATTTAAACAGGGCAGGGAAACCACTTGATGCCTCCTTTGGTTATTTAAGTGAAGGGTTCTTTCAAAGCCAGGCTGAAATCGACAACTATTTAACCACTGTTAGGCCAACATTTGGTGGTGTTATCAAACCTGGGGATATTAAGTACACCGATGTAAATAATGATGGACTTATTGATAACCGGGATCAGGTTTATTTAGGCCGTAATGGCGGGGGCGCTTCGCCTTTTACCTATGGGGTAAACCTGACTTTGAAATGGAAGAATCTTACGCTTTTCGCCCTGGGGAATGGCCAGCAAGGAGCCATTGCGTATAAGAACAGCTCCTATTACTGGAACAGGGGTACAAGTAAATTCTCTGATGTAGTTTGGGACCGCTGGACAGTAGCAACGCAGAACACAGCAACCTACCCAAGGCTGACTTCCACTACAGGCGATAACAATTATCAAAATTCTACTTTCTGGATATTTAAGAACAATCGTTTTAACCTGAACAGGGTTCAGTTGACTTATGACCTTAGTGGGTGCAAATTCCTGAAGAATGGAGTTGTTCATGGACTGAATGTGTATTTCCAAGGGGATAACCTGCTGGTCATATCTAAAGAACGTAAGTTGATGGAGACTAATGTTGGATTTGCCCCTCAGTTCCGGCTGTTCAACTTTGGTGTAAATGCATCCTTTTAATCAACCTATTAAAGTGCACACTATATGAAAATTAAATTGCTACTGATTGGTGCCATTCTGTTTTTTGTCGGGTGTAGAAAATTATTAGACCCAGATACTGAGAACCTGAAAGGAATTGACCAGGCAAATTCAGATATCAGCTTTGCGCATGGATTTTTGATTAGCGGTTACAGAGGCCTGCCAGCCTATTATGATAACTCTGAATATGCTACCGATGATGCGGTTACCAATGTGCTGACAAATAATTTCCTGAGAATTGGTACAGGATCATGGACCGCCGTGAATAACCCGCTGTCCCGTTGGGATGCTTCTTTTGGCTCCATACAATACATTAACCATTTTTTGACGATCGTTGATAGCACTTTGTGGGCTTCCGAACCAATGGCCAACCAGCTATTTAAAATGAGAATGAGAGGGGAGGCCTATGGATTGCGGGCAATTCACATGTACTACCTGCTCAGGGCCCATGGTGGATTTACAGAAGATGGGCAATTAATGGGTGTTCCTATCATCACTACCTTAAGAACGGTTGATTCTGATGTTAATCTTCCCCGTGCCAGTTTTGATGAATGTGTGAAGTTCATTTACAAGGACCTGGACAGTGCAGAAGCCAACCTGCCAGTGGAATATGCCAATGCGACAACGCTGAACCAAATACCATTAAAGTTTCAGGCAATTACCACAAACCCTGGTATTTATAGCCGTGTAATGGGGGTTAACCCTGCTAATGGACTGGTTAATGGTTTAATTGCAAAGGCTTTCCGTGCGCGCGTCGCATTGTTGGCCGCAAGCCCTGCATTCCAGCACCCGTCAAATTCAACTACCTGGCAGAATGCAGCGGATTACGCCGCACAGGTAATTGCCTATAAGGGTGGGGTAAACCAGTTACCCACCAATGGATGGACTTATTATAAAAACACTGCTGAAATCGATGCTTTGAGCAATGGCACAAATACTCCGGAAATGATCTGGCGTGAAAACCGGGCAAACGGTACCAGCGATCAGGAAGATCAGCATTATCCACCGAGCCTATTTGGACAGGGTCAGATGAACCCTTCCCAGAACCTGGTTGATGCCTTTCCTATGGCCAACGGATACCCCATTAGCCGAAGCGAAGCGAATTATCAATCGGCCAACCCTTACGCGCTTAGGGACCCCCGTTTAGCTGAGTATATAATTTTCAACGGAGGCAAAGCTGGACCGGCCAATGCCACCATTCTTACCGGTAGCACATCGGCCTCTGACGATGCTATTAACAGGGTTCCGAGATCGACACGTACCAGTTATTACATGAAAAAGCGCCTGATAATGTCGGTTAACCGCAACCCGGCTTCGATTAGCGGTAAAAACCATCTCATTCCCAGGATACGCTACACAGAAATCTACCTCGCTTATGCCGAGGCGGCAAATGAAGCCTTTGGCCCAACCGGAACAGGTACCAATGCTTTTTCAGCCTATGATATTATCAAGAGAATCAGGACCCGCGCCGGAGTCGGTACAACCAATGGCGACCCCTATCTGGAAGAATGCAAAGCCGATAAGGATAAGATGCGTGAACTTATCCGGAACGAACGCCGGATCGAATTAAGTTTCGAGAGCTTCCGCTTCTGGGACCTGCGCCGCTGGAAAGTTGCCCTGCCCACATTGAATGAAACCGTAATGGGAATGGATGCCAGCCTGGCGAATACTGTGTTCCCCGTTGAGAACAGGTCGTTTCAGGACTATATGTACTATGGCCCGATTCCATTTTTTGAAGTTTTAAAATTCAGTAACCTCAACCAGAATAGAGGGTGGAGATAATATCTTATCGATTATAAAAAATTAAGAAATGAAAATTAGAATTCTTGCCATCCTGTCAATTGTTGCCGCGGCTGCCCTGGTCATCGGCTGTACAAAAAACCAGGCAATTGATTATGATGACTATAAATATCAAACGGTTTACTTTGCCTTGCAATATGTCCCCCGTACGGTAGAATTGGGTGAAGATGAATTTATAGATAATTCCCTGGATAATGAGCACAAGGTGATGATCAATGCTACCATGGGTGGCGTGAGAGAAAATAAACGTGACGTTACCGTCGGAATAACCGTGGATACCAATCTTTGCAACAGGCTCTATTACCCGAATAACGGGCCAAAGATTGTTCCCCTGCCTTCTTCTTATTACAGGCTCGCCTCCAACCAGATCACGATCCCTTCCGGGAGTATTATGGGCGGGGTGGTTGTAGAGTTAACTGACGCTTTTTTTGCCGATCCCTTATCTATTACAAACACCTATGCAATTCCGCTGGTGATGTCAAATATTAAAGGGGCCGATTCAATTTTGAGTGGCAAACCGGCTGTCATTGGATCAACCCCCGATCGCACCAATCCTGCGTTGTGGTCGGTTCAGCCCCGCGACTATGTTCTTTATGGGGTCAAGTTTGTGAACCAATGGCATGGAAATTATCTGCGCAGGGGTGTCGATGTGGCTTCAGGAAGTCTGAATGGTACCTTTATTCGGCGTAAGGATTTTGTGGAACAAGATCAGGTGAATAAGCTCTCAACCACACTGCTTAATCAGATCAAGTTTCCTGTAGCCATTAAGGACTCAAGTAATTTTAATGTCAATGTTGAATTGTTGTTAACCTTTGATGCTTCAGGCAACTGTTCCATTACTTCCCTCACGCCTAATGCAACCGTTTCTGGTTCTGGTAAGTTTGTCAAAAAAGGGGAAAGGAATAGCTGGGGCAATAAAGATCGGGATGCCCTTTACCTGGATTATTCAATTAATATTACTTATACACCTCCGAGTTCCACCAGCAAGAACATGTTGGTGGCAACAAAAGATACCCTGGTGATACGTGACCGCGCCGTGGGTTTCGAGATCATTACGCCTGTATTTAAGTAGTATAATCTGTCGAGTACCTGTTTAATGAAGTGCTGCTATGAATGGGAGAATACAGGTCATTGTCCTGACCCCATGGATAGGCAGATGAATAATAAAGAATGTTTGAAGAACCGGCTATATTAGTAGCAATCATAAAAGCAAGCAGTCGGAGGGATGATTCCTCATCCTTCCTTTTTTCTTTTACATTCTAACGGGTTTCTATACAGAAATAGGGCTAAAGCGTGTTTTTCAATTCATCATTATTATAAAGTATGTTAAGCAAGCATATAGGTGACGTTTCTATTAGCAGTAGGGAAGGATGATTCTTCATCCTTCCGTTTTTTTAATCATTTGCAAATACCTGGAAGTACCATGAATCAATATAAGAAATACCTGCTTTCGGCAATAGCTATCCTCTTGTTTAGTTTCGCCTACTCGCAGGATAATCAGCTAACGGATAAAGAGAAAAAAGAAGGCTGGCAATTGCTATTTGATGGGGTTTCAATGGGCCAATGGAGAAAGCCCAATATGGATAGCTTTCCTTCAAAAGGTTGGATTGTTGAGAATGGAGTTTTGCGAATTGAGGGCGGTGGTTATTCGGGTGGAGATATCATTACCAGGGAGCAGTATGATAATTTTGAGTTCTCCCTGGATTTTAAATTGACGGATGGCGCCAACAGCGGGATAAAATACGCCGTGCATATTTTTAACCCGCCTGTGCGTGGCTTGGGCACTGTACTGGGTCCTGAATACCAATTGCTGGATGATGAAAAGCACCCTGACGCGAATGCAGGCAGGGATGGTAACCGGAAACTGGGCTCACTTTATGATATTCTTCCCTCCAAAACTACTGGCGCACTGAGGCCAATCGGGGAATGGAATACTGCCCGCATTGTTTCAACAGGCGATCATGTAGAACATTGGCTGAACGGCGTTAAGGTATTGGAGTATGACAAAACAAGTGACCTCTATAAAAGTGCCTTATCTCTAAGTAAGTTTAAAGAAGCAAAGGGATACGGAGAAAGTACCGAAGGCTATATTCTATTACAGGATCATGGAAACAGGGTGTACTTCAAAAACCTTAAGATCAGAAAACTATAATTTCTTTTCAACAAATCAAGAGGTGTATATTATCCCTATTCAGTGTTGCTGCAAATTTTATATATTATAGGTTCTCCCCGGCCATAAAATTCAGATGACATGAGCAAGACAGAAAGTTCAAGAAGACAATTTTTAAAGGATTCAATTTTTGCCTCCGCTGCTTTTTCGGTCTCACCCATACTTAAATTCTGGCAACAGGAGAAATTGAATATTGCCTATGTCGGAATTGGCAATCGCGGGTGGGAGGTTATCCAGGGTTTTCAAAAGACAGGGCTAACAAATGTTGTAGCCCTTTGTGATGTGGACATGGGGGCTCCGCATACCCAAAATGCATTAAGGATGTTTCCTGATGTCCCCCGCTTCCAGGATTTCAGGCAAATGTTTGATAAGTTAGGCAACCAGATTGACGCGATTACGGTTGCTGTTCCTGATTTTGCCCATTTCCCCATTACGATGATGGCCATGGGATTGGGCAAGCACGTTTACTGTGAGAAGCCAATGGCCCGCACCTTCAACGAAGTGGAGTTGATGATCAAGGCGGCAAAGAAGTATTCGAAAGTGGTGACCCAAATGGGGAACCAAGGTCATTCTGAAGGGAATTACTTCCAGTTTAAATCATGGGTCGAGGCGGGTGTCATAAAGGATGTAACTTCCATTGTGGCCCACATGAATTCCGCCCGTCGCTGGCATGGATGGGATGTAAATATTAAGTCTTTTCCTCCGGCTGAGGCTGTACCTGCTACGCTTGATTGGGATGTGTGGCAGATGACCACCCAAGGCCATGAGTATAATAAGAATTTTGTGAATGGTCAGTGGCGTTGCTGGTATGATTTTGGAATGGGGGCGTTGGGTGACTGGGGAGCGCATCTGGTTGATACTGCCCACGAGTTCCTGGATCTTGGATTGCCCTACGAAATAGACCCCGTGAAGCTGGAAGGGCATAACAATTTCTTTTACCCCATGTCCACTACTTTGTCCTTCAAGTTCCCTAAAAGAGATAAAATGCCCCCTGTGGAATTAATGTGGTATGATGGTG